>JADLGX010000319.1 GCA_020849095.1 Candidatus Eiseniibacteriota bacterium | reverse complement strand
CGGCGTGAAGTGGGACGACTTCGTGGCCCGTCAGCCGAAAGCGAAGTGAGCGCATGGGACTGCTGAGCGGCATCACGGTCATGGTGGTGGACACCGAGACGACGGGGTTTCGCGTCGGTGACGGACACCGCCTGGTCGAAGTGGCCTGCGTCACCGTCACGGACGGCCGCGTCGCGGACACGTGGTCGAGCCTGGTGAATCCCGGCCGCCCGATTCCGCCGGACGCGACCCGGATTCACCACATCACCGACGCCATGGTCTCGGGCGCGCCGGGCATGGCCGAGATCGGCCGCGAGCTGCGCGACCGGCTGCCGGACGTGCCGCTCGTCTTTCACAACGCGCCCTTCGACCTGCCGTTCCTCGCCCATGCGCTGCAGCAGGGCGGGGTGGCCGCGCTCACCCAGCCGATTCTCGACACGCTCGGCCTTGCTCGCGACGTGTACGGCGTGGGCAACAACAAGCTCGAGGCGGTGGCGGCCGGGTTCGGCGTGAAGCCGCAGGACGCACATCGCGCGCTCGGCGACGCGATGATGACGGCCCAGATGCTGCCCGGGCTCGTGGCGGAGTGGGAGCGCCGGGTCGCGGCGGGGAATCTCAAGGGTCCGGACAGCGCCGGGGCCGGCGCTCGCTCGTTCGGCGAGATGGCCGCGCGCAGCCAGGCGGTCGTGGCGGCCACCAGCCGCCGCTGATTCCTGCTCCACGTTGCCCATTGCGCACGTCCCTGTGATGATGGCCCGCCGCAGAGAGACGCCGTGCGCGCGCGCGGACCGACCCCGAGGAAGCCGAGCATGTCCGACCCCGTGATCCCAGACGTCGCCCAGGAGGCTCCCGACTTTTCGCTCAAGGGGCCCGGCGGCGCTCCCATCACGCTTTCCGAGTTTCGCGGCAAGAAGAACGTCCTGCTGGTGTTCTTCCCGCTCGCGTTTTCGCCCGTCTGCTCGCACCAGCTGAGCGAGCTGCAGGCAGCCCTGCCGCGATTCGAGGCGGCCGACACCGAGGTGTTCGGGATCAGCGTCGACAGCCACTACGCCAACTCGGCGTTCGCCCGCACGCTCGGCCTGCAGTTTCCGCTGCTGTCCGACTTCAACCGCGAGGCCAGCGCCGCCTACGGCGTGCTGATTCCCGCCGTCGGGTTCAGCGCGCGCGTCTCGTTCCTGGTGGACAAGCGGGGCCGTATCGCGTGGCGCGAAGTGGGCGAGTACACCGGCGTCGTGGACGGCATCCCGAGCGTCGAAGGCGCGCTCGCGGCGCTCGGAAGGGACTGACGGCGCCCCGCGCCGCGCCGACTTCCCATGGCCCGGCCGCGTCCGTGCGTGCTCGTCGTGGAACGCGAAGGCGAAGAGGTGCGCTCGCTCGCCGCGTTCCTGCGCCAGCACGAGTTCGAGGTGGTGATCGCGCACGACGGCGAGAGCGCGGGCAACGCGCTCGACAAGCGCCGCGTGGACGCGCTTCTGTGCCCGCTCCGCGCGCCGCAGATCGAGGGGCTCGCGCTGCTGGCCGGCGCGCGCGCGCGGCGGCCGGGCGTGTGCGCGGTGCTGTTCGCCGACGCGCCGGACGTGGAGCTGGCGGTCGAGGCCATGCGCCGCGGAGCGTGGGACGTGAGGTCGCATCCGCTGCACCTCGAGCGCCTGCTCGCCACGCTCGAGCGCGGGCTCGAGCACCAGGCGCTGGTCGAGCGCGTCGAGCGCATGTCCGGCGAACTCGACCGCCGCCGCGGAGTCGAGGCGCTGGTCGGCAGCTCGCGCGCGATCGAGCGCGTGCGCGAACAGGTCCGGCAGATCGCGCCCACGCGGTCGAGCGTGCTGCTGGTGGGCGAGGAGGGCAGCGGGCGCAGCCTGGTGGCGCGCGCCATCCATCACGCGAGCCCTCGGCGCGACGAGCGGTTCGTGTGGCTCGATGCCGCGGCCGTTCCGCCCGAAACGCTCGACGCCGAACTGTTCGGCGACCGCGAGGAGCCGGGGCTTCCGCCGGCCGCCGGCCGCGCCGAACTGGCCGACGGCGGCACGCTGTTCGTGGACAACGTCGAGCACCTGCCGGCCGGCGTGCAGTTGCGGCTGCTGCGCATGCTGCAGGACCGGATGATCGACCGCTCCGGCGGCGGCTCGCTTCGCGTGGATGTGCGCATGCTCGCCGCCACGACGGTGGAGCTGGGCGACGAGGTGCGCGAGGGACGCTTTCGCGAGGACCTGTCGTACCGGCTCGACGTGGTGCGGATCGCGCTGCCGCCGTTGCGCGAGCGCCCCGAGGACATTCCGCTGCTCGCCGAGCACCTGCTGCGCCAGCTCGCGCGCGAACACGGCCGCCGGCCGCGCGCCATCACCCGCGGCGCGCTCGAACGGCTGCGCCGGCACGCCTGGCCCGGCAACGTGAGCGAGCTGGTCCGAACGCTCGAGTCGCTGGTGGTCGCGGCGCCCGGGCGCGGGGCGATCGACGTGAGCGCGCTGCCCGAGCCCTTCCGGGATGCCGCCAGCCCGGCCGGGCGCCTGGAGGTGAGCGTGGGCATGACGCTCGCCGAGGCCGAGCGCCAGCTGTTCGAGGCCACCCTGGCGCACGCTGGCGGCAACAAGGCGCGCGCCGCCGCCATGCTGGGCGTGGGCCTGCGGACGCTCTACCGCAAACTGGAGCAGTACCGGCTCGGATAGCCACCTGCGAGCGACCGCTCAAGTCGCCTCGCCCCCGGCCGATAACGGCGCCAGTCCCGATCTCCACGACCGGAGGAGTCATGTCGTCCGTTCCCGAGCCTCTCGAACCCCAGCGCGACCCCTCGACGCCCTCTTCGGGTGCTGAGCGCGCCGATTGGCTGTGTGGTCCGGACGAGGGACTCGAGGCCGAGATCGCGCGCAAGGAGCGCGAGAGCGCCGAACTGACGCGACCGACATTGCTCCGGCCCAAGATCGTCCCCATCGACACGGCGGCGGGGTTCACGCCCGCCGAGCCGGCTTCGCCCGCGCCCACGCTGCAGCGCCCCGCCGCGCCCGAGGCGCCGCCCGCCGCGGGCGATCGCAAGCGCTTCGGCGCCGTCGAGCCCAGCGCCGGTTCCGACTTCACCAGCGGCAGCGGCATGATCTGGGAGCCCGGCGCCAACAGCGTTCCCGCCATCCGCCGCGCTCCGCAGCGCCCCGCGCCCGGCGCGGGCGCACACGACTCGCGCCGTGAGTTCCCCATGGACGACGCCGAGGAGCGTTCGCGCGCCCGGCAGCAGGCCATGGATGCCGCGGCGGCCGCGGCCGAACTCGAGAGCCGCCCGCACGACGTGGTCACTCCCGACGCGTTCGAGGTGAACGCCGTTCCCATGCCGTGGTGGATGCAGGCGCCGCACGTGCTCCAGACCGACCGGCGACTCCAGTTGATGATCGGCGGCGGCCTGCTGGTGCTGGCCACGATCGCCTTCTGGCCGCGCGGCGAACGCCCGGTGTCGCTCGGTGAGATCGCCCGCACCCCCGAGCACTTCAACGGCCAGAGCGTGCAGGTGCACGGCAAGGTCGGCGAGGTGTTCCCGGTCGGCGGTGGCTTCGCTTTCTACCTGCACCAGGCTAAGGACACGCTCGTGGTCTTCACGCGCGTCCGCCAGCCGCGCCGGGGCGAGAAGCTCAAGCTCCACGGCACGATGAGCACCGGTTTCCTCGACGGACAGTCGCACTCCGCGCTGTTCGAATCCGCCGCCGAGAAGTAATCGCAGCAGGCGAAGGGCCCCGCCCATCAGGGCGACCGTGCCAGAATGGCAAGACCCCCCGAATCGCGCCCCCGAGCCCAGGCGTCAATTTCACCATAAGCCATTGTATTATTGTGTCTTGAAAGCTTTTCAATTGGCCGACTTGAGCCCTCCCCCCGTGTGCCCTATGGTCGCCGTGCGCCGCGGTCCCGCGCCCCTGCATCTCGCGCTGCGGACCGCCCGGACGCCAACCGTTTTTTTCCGAGAGCCACACCACCGCGCCCGCCACGAAGGCGGTGCGCCGTGTGGG
>JADLGX010000318.1 GCA_020849095.1 Candidatus Eiseniibacteriota bacterium | reverse complement strand
GAGTGGAACGCCGATCCCACGCAGAGCCTGACGCCGGACGACTATCGCAACGACCGCACGTACGAGGGCGCCGCGGAACTGACCGGACGCGTGAGCCCGGCGCTGGAACTGACCGCCCTGGCGGGCGGCATGATCAAGCGGGCCGACGCCAGCGAGACGGTGCTCTTCTCGCGCCTCGACCGCACGAGCGACGTGAACGGCGCGCACGCCGAAGCGCGCGCGCACTGGATGCCGGCGGCGCTGGGCGGACTCGACCTGCTGGTGGGCGGCGAGGTGCGCAAGGGCTCGCTCGAGTCGCGCTACTTCGACCCGACCAGCCCGGGCACGCTGATGGGCGCGACGGACGTCAACCGCACGGCAGGCGGCGTGTTTTCGCTGGTGCGGCTGCCGGTCGCGGGCGGCTTCTCGGCCACCGGCGGCGCGCGCGTGGACTGGATCCGCGCGAACTCCGACGATCCGCGCGATCCCGCGCCGCGCAGCGCCAACGACGACCTGCGCGCGATCAGCCCCACGGCGGCGCTGCAGTGGAGCATGCCGGGCCACGGTCAGGCGTGGGTGAGCTACGCCGGCGCGTTCAAGGCGCCCGAGCTCGAGCAGTTGTACGACTCGCGGCCGTACGACCTGGGCTTCGGGCCGTTCCTCATCTCCAACCACGGCCTGCGTCCGCAGAAGGACGACCACTGGGAGGCCGGCGGGCGCGTTCGCGCGGGCCGCGCGTGGATCGAGGGCGCCACCTACTGGGCGCGCGTTCGCGACGAGATCGGGTTCGACTACGGCACGTTCCGCGAGGAGAACATCGCGCGCAGCCGGCACTTCGGAGTCGAGGCGCAGGTCAGCATGCCGCCGGTGCAGGGGCTTTCGGGATCGCTCTCGTTCGCGTGGACGCGCGCCACGTTCGACGGCGGCGACAACGACGGCAAGCAGATCAACAACGTGCCCGAGCGGCTCGCCTTCGCGCGCGCCAGCTACGAGCACGGCTATCGCGGCTCGGTCACCTTCGAGGTGCAGCACGTGAGCCGGCAGTGGGTGAACGAGGACAACTCCACGCCACTGCCCGACTACACGCTGGTGCACGCCGGCGTCACGCAGGCGGCGGGGCCGGTCGAGCTGTTCGGCTCGGTGCGCAACCTGGCCGACAAGAAGTACGCGACGCTGGGCTACGTCGTGCTCGGCCCGGTGTACTTCCCGGCGGCCGAGCGCTCGTTCAGCGCCGGCATGCGCATGCGCTTCGGCAGCTGAGGCGCGGCGGAAATCACGGCGCCCCGGCGAGCATCAGCGCCGGGGCGCCGCGCTTTGCAGCGTGAGCGTTTCGGTCGCCGCCGCGCTCACGCGATCCCAGTCCAGGTCGAAGCGCACGTAGCCGTGGCGCGCCCATTCGTCGCGCATGGCCGGCTCGCGGCGCCGTTCGCTGTTCCACGGCGGCACCACGCCCAGTGACGTGACGGAGTCGGCCAGGTCCACGACGTGCCGGTAGCAGGGACCGTGGCGCACGTCGAAGTGGAACGGCGCGCGCGTGCCGCCCACGCTCGGCGTGCTGCCGTCGCCGTCCTCGGGGGTGTACGGCGGCTCGAAGCGCGCGCGCGCCGAGGCGCCCTGCGCGGACAGCGCGTGCACGAACCGGGCGCGATGGGCGGCGCCCCACTTCCAGGCGCTCATGTCGGGGCCGAGCTTCGCCGTGAGCGTGTCGAGTGCCATCTCGAGCGCGGCGAGCGCGGCCTGCGGCGGGGTCTCGGGTTCGCCCGCGGGGCTCTTGAGCTCGCCGGCCGCTTCGCCGCTCAGCGCGGCGAGCGCGAGGCCGGGATAGCCCTCGAAGCCGCTGCGCCGCAGGTAGCAGTTCCACCACGAGCGGTTCAGCGTGGGGGCGACCCGGGTGCGGCGCATGGAAAAGTCCCAGCCGCGCAGCGTGTCGAGCGCCGCCTTGGCGCGCGGCGACAACGCGCCGCCCGCGAACGACGCCAACTCCACCAGCAGCGGCGACGTGCGCTGCGCGCTCAGCGACACCACGTCGTTCTGCACGCTCGCCAGGTCGGCGCGCGTGACGCGCGTGTCGCCCGCCAGCCGCTGCGCCATCCGCGCGGCGCGGTCGTGCGCCCAGTCGAAGCGCGCCCAGTCGCGGCCCGTGCCGCCGGGCAGGTTGTTGCCGTTGGCGGCGAAGTCGCGCTCGCCCAGCGTCCACGCCGGCATGCGGTCGGCGGGAACGAAGCCGCGCCATTCGTGCCGGCCGTCGCTGGGAAGCACGCCGCGCTCGAACGTAAAGCCGCGCTCGGGCAGCAGCCCGGCGGTCTGGTAGACCGAGTTCCCTGCGCGATCGGCCGCCACCACGTTGAAGCAGGGCGTGACCAGCGTGCGCACTCGCTCGGCGATTTCGGCGGCGCTGCGCGAGCGTTCCAGCCCGACCAGGCGCGCCAGCGAAATGCGCGAATCTTCCATCGCGCTCCAGCGCGCGGTGATCGCCACGCGGTTCTTTTTGTCGAACACCACGACCGGGCCGTGCGACGTGTAGCGCCGCGACTGGACGAACGCGGGAATGGGCAGCTGCAGCCCGAGCACGCGGTAGCGCAGGTCGAACGGCTTCTCGATCACGTTCTCCCAGCCGCGCGCCCCGCGCGCGCGCCGGCCGTCGGCCGAAAGCGTGTCCGCGTAGGCATCCACCACGTCGGCGCTGAGCGCGGTGACGCCCCACGCGCAGTCGCGATTGCGCCCACTGGCGATGATCGGCAGCCCCGGCACCGCGGCGCCGATCGCCTCGACCACGCCGGGCAGCGACAGGTGCACCACGTGGAACGCGCCCGGGGTGGTGAGCGCCAGGTGCGGGTCGTTGGCGAGCAGCGGCGCGCCGCTGGCGCTGCGCCCGCGAGCCACCACCATCTGGTTGCTCGCGCGATCCGAGCCGTCGTCGGCTCGGTTGGCGTAGAGCGCGGCGGCGGGCCGGGCGAGGGCCAGCGTGCCGGCGGGCAGCGCGTGGCCGGCATGCGCGCCGGCGGGCGAGAGGAGCGCGACGCTCGTGTGGGTGCCCGCGACGCTGTCGGGAATGGTGCGGAACATCAGCCGGTCCTCGAAGCGGCGCCGCGCCGTGTCCGCCTTGCGGCCGCGGGTGCCGATGGACTCGGACTCATGCAGTTCCGGCAGGTCCAGGTCGAGCGTGATGCCCATGACCAGCAGCATGAGCACGCTGTCCTCGGGCCGCCACGGCTCGGGCGTTGCGCGCAGTTGCGTGAGTTCGGCCGGCCACTCGGCGTCGCCGCGGCGGCATTCGTCCATGCGCGCGTTGATGCCGTCCGTGTAGCGCTCGATGCACTCGCGCAGCTGCGCATCGGCGCGGTCGCGCTGCCAGATGGCGGCGGCGCGTTCGGCGAGGCGGAACAGCTGCGCGCCGCCGTCCGACTGCAGCGAGGCATTGCCCAGCCAGCGGTGCGCGAGCCCCTGCGCCTGGGCGCGCGTGAGCGCCAGCTGCCACATGCGGTCGCGCGCGGTGACGTAGCCCCAGCCCGCGTACAGGTCGGCCAGCGTTGCGGCGCGCACGTGCGGGATGCCCGAGTCGTCGGTGAGGATCGTGACCGGAGCCGAGAGTCCGGCGATTGCCGGCGCGTCCTTGGCGCGGGCGGTGGGAACGGAGTCGGCGATGGGCAGGAGCAGCAGTGCGGAGAAGAGGGCGGACCAGCGTGTATAGGAGCGCATGACGGCGAATGTCGCCCGTCCCGGCGGGGCTCGTCCAGCGCGGAATCGCACGGGAAGTGGCGCGCCGCCCTGTGCTAGCTTGCCGCCCCATGTCCACACCCCTGCACACGGTGGCCCTCGATCTGGGCGGCACCGAGCTGAAGGCGGCCCGCGTCGGCCGCTCGGGAGAGGTGCTCGAGTTTGCGCGCGTTCCCTCGCGCGCCGCCGAGAGCGCCGAGGCGCTGTTCGCCACGCTGGTCTCGGCCGCGCGCCCGTGGCTGCCCGCCGCCTCCGTGGGCATTGGCTGCCCCGGAGTGATCGATCCCTCCACCGGCGCGCTCGTGGACGAGACCCCGCACCTGGCGTTGCCGCCCGACTTTCCGCTCGCCTCCGAACTCGGGCGCGAACTGCGCGCGCACGTGGCCGCGGACAACGACGCCAACTGCGCCGCGTTCGCCGAGCACGTGGCGGGGGCGGCCCGCGGCGCGCGCGTGAGCATCACGATCACCGTGGGCACCGGCATCGGCTGCGGCATCGTGGTGGACGGCCGCGTGCTGCGCGGCGCATGGGGCGGCGCCGGCGAGATTAGCCACATGGGACAGCGGTCCTCCGG
>JADLGX010000317.1 GCA_020849095.1 Candidatus Eiseniibacteriota bacterium | reverse complement strand
CTCTCGCAGCGCCGCGTGAACGCCACCAAGGCGGTGTTCCTGGAGCTGGGCATCGACTCGACGCGCATGAGCATCGACTTCAAGGGCAAGGGCGACCTGTACGCCGAGGAGAAGGACACCCGCGGCTTCGCGCTCAACCGGCGGGTCGAGATGGTGTTCGTGGATCCCGACGGCCGCGACATCCAGAGCGAACGCCAGGAGGGCGACCTGCAGCTCGAGGGCGCCACCCCGGTGAAGCCCAAGGCTCCGGCCGTGCGGCGCAAGCCCGCTGCCACCGCCAAACCGGCGCCGAAGCCCGCGCCCAAACCCGCGGCATCGGGCACGCCCGGGCGCTGAAACAGGCAGGACGACGCAAGGCCGGCTCCCGTCACGGGGGCCGGCCTTCGTCGTGCCGGCCGAGCGCGGGGTTCAGCCGCGCGCGCGATCGGCCGAAAACCCGGCCGGAAAGCCACTTCGGCCCCACTCCGTCTCGCACGCGACCCCCTCGGCTCGCGCGGACGCATTTCCGCGCGCGCCTTCGATCCCTCGGAGGCCACCCATGGATGCGCGCCCCGCCACGAGCCTGTCGCTCGAAGGCGGACACGAAGCCGCCCTGGTGCTGGCCACGCAACGCGGCGAACCGGGTGCGTGCGCGGAACTGCTCCAGCACCACCACCGCTTCCTGCACCGCCTCTGCCTCGCGCTCACGCAGGACCTCGATCGCGCCCACGTGCTCGAGCGCTCGATCGCGCGCGAGCTGTGGCGCGGGCGGCACGAACTGCAGGTGGGACAGCCTCTGCTTCCCCATCTCCTGCAGCTCCTGCGCGCCGTCGCGATGGCGGAAGCGCGCGGGCACCAGCCGCCCGTGCTGCGCCCCAACGGGCTCGCGTGGGAATCCGGCGTGCTCGGCGCGCACGATGTGGGCTTCGAGCGCCGGCTGCTCGCCGCGCTCGCCGCGCAGCCGCTCGACGACCAGCTCCTGCTGGCGCTGCGGCTGTGCGAACGCCTGCCCTATCCCGACATCGCCCCGCTCGCCGGCATGAGCGCCGCGAACGCCATGGGCCGGGTCGCGTACGTGCGCGAGCAGCTGGCGACCGCCATGCGGACCGGGAACGCCGCATGAAGCACCTGAGCGCGCTCCAGCTGTCCTCGTCTCTCGACGGCACGCTCACCGGAGTGGAGCTGGAGGCCGTGGTGCAGCACCTGGGCGCCTGCCGCGAATGCCGCGACCGCCACTCGGCCTTCTCCAAGCAGAACGACGCGCTGCGCCGGCTGCTGGCATTCGAGCCCTCCGAACGCCAGCTCGCCGAATCGCTGGCGCTGGTCGAGAGCGCGCTGCACGCCGCCGTGCGTGAGGACTCCGCGCCGGCGGCAGCCCACACGGCACCGCCACGCCCCACGCCCGCACCGTCCGCTTCGCCCACGGCCCCCGTGGCGCCGTTGCCGCCCGTCCGGCAGCCACCGGTTCTCGCCGGCACCCGCGCGCCACGACGAGTGCATCCGGCGTTCGCGATGGCCGGTACGGCGGGCGCGATCGCACTGCTCCTCGCGGCCGCGTTCGCCCTGCGCAAGCCCGCCTCACCTTCCGCGCCGTCCGCACCTGTCGCCGCGCGCGCCACGGCGTCCGCGCCCGTGAAGCCGCGCCCGGCACCGCCCGTCACGCTGCCCGCTCAAACCCCTGCAACGGTCCGCCTCGCCTCCACCACGCGCACGGCGCCCCAGGTGGTGCGCCCGGCCGCGCCCCGCACCGTCACGCCGGCCCGCACGGCGCCCGCCCCCACGCCTGTTCTCGTGGCGCGGCCGCAGCCGCCGGTCGTCCCCACGACCACCCTCGTCACACGCACGATCACCTCCACCGCACCCGCCGCCCCCGCGCCCACGCCTTCGTCTCCACCGGCCGAATCCGCGCGCACCGACGAGGGCGCGGCGTGGCCGCTGCTGTGCGGCGTCGTCACCGACGCCACGGGGGCGCCGGTCGCCGGGGCGCGCGTCTCGCTCGCTGACCTCGACCTGTCCGCGCGCACCGACCGGCGCGGCCGCTTCTGCGTGGCGGCCCCGCCGGGTGAGCGCACGCTATCGGTGCTGGCGCAGGGGTTCGCGTCCGCGCGCCGGCTGGTAGCGCTCGGCGCCGCCGGAATGGAACTGCAGATCACGCTCGCCGATCGCGAGTGAGCGCCCGCGTCACTCCACGCCGAGCAGCTTCATCTCGGCGAGGGCCAGGCGCAGCACCAGCGAGTCCACGGCGAGCAGGCTCATGTCGCGCGTGCGCACCGCCAGCTCGCCACCCGTGACGCGATCGGCCGGGTCGCCCGACAGCTGCCAGCGCACGCGCTGCAGCCGGACGCGCAGCACCTGGTCGCGGCGGTAGGCGCGCGGAGTGAGCGCCGGACTGAACACTTCACCGTTGGCGATGAGCGGCAGCATCGCCGAATCCGCGAACACCACGGACCGCTCGGCGAGCGCGCGCGCCAGGAGCACCTCGGCCAGCACGGAGCGGCTCTCGGCGCGATCGAGCGCGAAGGCGCTGTCGGTCAGCGCGAGCACGGCGCGATGCGCATGCCCGCCCGCTCGAGCGAGCATGGCGGGGCGCTCGCCCGGCGGAGAGGCCAGCGCGCGCGCCAGCCAGGCGCGAGCCATGAGCCGGTGGCTCTCGGCGAACACCACCGGCCGCTCGGGCCCGCGGTACACGAAGCTGCGCTCGAAGTAGGTACGCGCGGAGTCGAGGTCCGCCACTCGGCCGCGCACGACGCCGCGCACCAGGAACGCCCGGCCGCGCATGAGCGTGACCGATCCCATGGCGGAGTCGTTCGACTGCAGCGTCGCACGCCTCGCCCACGAGGAGTCCGTGTACGCGATCGCCTGGTCCGCCAGCGCCGTGGAGAGGGAGTACTCGGCCCGCAGCAGGCACACCTCGGCGAGGTCGTTGTAGCGGAAGACGTACGGTTCGTTCTGCAGGGGCTGCGAAGCGGCGAGGGGCGCGGGAGGTCCGACCTGGCGGCGGGTGAACTCGAGCGACTGCCGCCGCTGCCAGTAGGCGTCCACCATCGCTGAGGAAGCGCCGCGCAGCTCGGCCAGCTGCATGCTGACTCCGGCCATCAGCGAAAGCGTCGAAGCGGCGTTCAGGTCCGCGAGCAGCCCGACGGCGCTGGGGTTGGCCACGTCGCGCGCCCAGTCCCCCGAATCGGGGGGCAGATCGCCGGCGCGCCGCAGGTGCATGAGCGCCTCCTCGAACCCGGCGGCGTCCCAGTCCCACTCGGCCTGCACGAGGATCGCGGTGCCCAGGTACAGCTCGAGCCCGTGCTCGAGCCGGCGGCGATGACTGCGCCCGGGCAGACCGTGGATGCGCCCGAGCGCCGACTCCATGAGCCGTTTGCCGCGCTCGACGCGCTCGGGCACGCGGGGAATACTGTGAATGAGCGGGTAGCCCACGACCATCTCGTCCTCCGCGCGGTGATAGGCGAGCGAAACCTCGCGCTCCGAGGGCGCCTCCGAACGCCCCTGCTCCCACGCGGCCAGCACCACCGCGAGCAGCG
>JADLGX010000316.1 GCA_020849095.1 Candidatus Eiseniibacteriota bacterium | reverse complement strand
GTTGGGACCGTTGCCGGCCTGCCGCGCGTGCCCCATGAGCACTTCGTCCACGGACTCGAGCGGCACTCGCGTACGGCTCAGCGCGGCGGCGGCGACGAAGCCGCCGAGTTGCGCGGCGCTCGATGCGGCCAGCGCGCCGCCGAACTTTCCGACGGGCGTGCGCACGGCGCCGGCCAGGTACACCCGGGGCTGCGTCATGAAATCCTCTTTGGTGTCTTAGCTGCGATCGCGATCGGGGCGCGGCGGGCGCGGCGTGAACGGACGCGACGGACCACCCGAACCGGGAGGACGCGACGGTCCGCCGGGACGCGGCGAGCCTTCGGGACGTGGCGTGTAGGGACGCGACGGACCGCTGCCTTCGGGACGAGGCGTGTACGGACGCGACGGTCCGCTGCCCTCGGGCCGCGGCGTGTACGGACGCGACGGACCGCTGGAGCCGGGCGCGCCCGGAGGGCGCGGCGTGAACGGACGCGGCGGACCGAACGAGGACCGCGCGCGCGGCTGGAAGCCACCCGTGTCGGCGTCGCGACCCTTCTGCAGGGCCTCGTAGCTCTTGGTGCCGCTCTTGGCGGCCGCCTTGCGGCCGAGCTTGGCGATGTTGGCGCCGGGCTTCTTGCTGGGATCCGTCGGCGGCTCGCCGCCGGCCTTGCGCGGCCCGCGATGGTCGTCGTCTTCCTCGCCGTACTCGTCCTCGTACTCGGAGACGCGCGTCTCGTCGAACTCCTCGTCGGGCGCGGGACCGTGCAGCACCACGAACCAGCCGTCGCCGTCCTCGACCTCGGCCTGCAGCCCGAACACTTCTTCACTGGGCGCGGAGGCAAAAGTGACGCCCCCCTCGCGCAGCTCCTCGGCCCACACCTCGAAGTCCGCGTCCTCGAACGCGAACGCGATGCCCTGGTCGGGATGCAGCAGCAGCGTGGTCTTGTCCTCGCGGTCGTGCACGACCAGCTTGGTGTCGCCCGTGTCGAACACCACCATGAACTCGGACTCTTCGGCGGGCTTGAGCCCGAGCGTCTCGCGATAGAAGGCGAGCGTGTCCTCGAAGTTCTTGGCGTTGACCACGGCATACGACAGCGCGGGCCACTTGCCGGCGGGATGATCCTGCGCGGGCTCCACGAACTGGATGCGATTGCCCTCGGGGTCGCGCAGCACCGCGACGCGCCCGGCGGGCGTGGTCGTGATGTCGCCGTCCACCTTGGCGCCCTTGGCGCGTACGGCTTCGAGGCGCGCTTCGAGCGGGCGGGCCGTGATGGCCAGCTGCATCTCGGCGGGCGCACCTGCGGCAGCGCCCAGAAGCACGAGCGACGCGCCCTGGGGCGCGAAGGTCACGCGATCGGCATCGGCGTTGGCCACTGTGAGTCCGAGGCGCTTTTCGTAGAACTCACGCTGCCGGACGAGATCGCTCGTCAGCAGGATGACGCTGTGAAGACGTCCCACCACGCTCCCCTTATTCGAGGTTCAGCCACACGCTCTTGAGCTGCGTGTAGTCCTGCAGGCAGGCGGCGCCCAGGTCACGGCCGAAGCCGCTGGCCTTGTAGCCGCCGAAAGGCATACCGGGATCGAAGAAGTTGTACATGTTGATCCACACGGTGCCGGCGCGCAGCGCGCGCGACACGGTGTGCGCCTTCTTGACGTCCTTCGTCCACACGCCCGAGGCGAGCCCGAAGAACACGTCGTTGGCCTTGGCCACGGCATCGGCCGCGTCGTCGAACGGGATCACCGCCAGCACCGGGCCGAAGATCTCTTCCTGCGCGACGCGCATCTTGTTGTCCACGTCGGCCAGCACCGTGGCCTGGACGAACGTGCCCTTGCCGTTGATCGGCGCGCGCG
Source organism: Candidatus Eiseniibacteriota bacterium (assembly GCA_020849095.1). GTDB lineage: Bacteria > Eisenbacteria > RBG-16-71-46 > RBG-16-71-46 > RBG-16-71-46 > CAIXRL01. The sequence goes on along the minus strand of JADLGX010000316.1, from coordinate 1,196 downwards.
CGCCGCCGGCGACGAGCCGGGCGCCTTCCTTCACGCCGGTCTCGATGTAGCCGAGCACGCTGTTCATCTGCTTCTCGTTGATCAGCGCGCCCAGGCGAGTCTTGGGATCCAGCGGATCGCCCGGCACCATCTTCCTGGCGCGCTCGGCCAGCTTGGCGGTGAACTCCTCGTAGATGCTCTTCTCGACCAGCAGCCGCGAGCCGGCGGCGCAGACCTCGCCCTTGCCGTAGAAGATGCCCATGGTGGCGCCGCGCAGGGCGGCGTCCAGGTCGGCGTCGGCGAACACGATGTTGGGCGACTTGCCGCCCAGCTCGAGCGTGAGCTTCTTCACCGTGTCGGCGGCGGTGCGCATGATGTGCTTGCCCACCTCGGTGGAGCCCGTGAAGCTGATCTTGTCCACCATCGGGTGCTTCACCAGCGCTTCGCCCGCGACCGAACCGCGGCCCGGCACCACGTTGAACACGCCCGGCGGGAAGCCAGCCTCGATCGCGAGTTCGGCGATGCGGATGGCGGACAGCGGCGTCTCGGCGGCCGGCTTGATCACGACGGTGTTGCCGGCGGCCAGCGCGGGCGCGGCCTTCCAGCCCACCATGATCATCGGAAAGTTCCACGGGATGATCGCGCCGACCACGCCCAGCGGCTCGCGCAGCGTGTAGGTGAAGAACGCGGGGTTCACGCTGTTCGTTTCACCGGTCAGCTTGCTGGCCCAGCCCGAGAAGTAGTGGAAGCAGCCGGCCACCATGGCGATGTCCACGTGGCGCGACTCGAAGATGGGCTTTCCGTTGTCGAGCGTCTCGAGGCGCGCGATCTCGTCGGCGTTGGCCAGGATGAGGTCGCCCAGCTTGTGCAGCAGCCGCGCGCGGTCGCCCGGCTTCATCTTGGGCCAGGCGCCGCCGTCGAACGCGGCGCGCGCGGCGCGGACCGCGCGGTCCACGTCCTCGACACCGGCTTCGGCGACGTTCGTGATGAGCTCTTCGGTCGCCGGGTTGCGCGTCTCGAACGTGGCGCCCGATGCGGCGTCCACGGCCTCACCGTTGATGATCAGCTTGCCCGGACGAACCGGCGCGAGCGTGTCCGACATGGAGACTGCCTCCGGATGGATGAAAAGCTCAGCCTTCGATGCGAGCCTTCTTGATCTGCTCCGCGTGGTGACGGTCGTGCACCGGCAGGGCGCGCAGCATGGCGCCGAACGGGTG
>JADLGX010000315.1 GCA_020849095.1 Candidatus Eiseniibacteriota bacterium | reverse complement strand
GCGGCTCGATCGCCAGCCGCGCCACCGCGAGCCGGTCGAGCGCCGCGTCGATGACGTCCTCGCGGTCGAGTTCCGGACAGAAGACGGCGGTGGCCTGCCCCGGCACGAGCGCGCGGGAGAGGAACTCGGCGTGCACCCCGCCGGCGGCGAGCGTGACGACGGGGCCGAAGTCCCGGGTCTGGCGCAGCCCGAGCAGGAACTCGCGGCCCGGTCCGCTCTCGTGCGGAACGAACTCGCAGACCAGGAAGCCCTCGAGCCCCCGCGCGCCGAGACGGGACTCCATCTCGCGCGCGGCCTCGTGGAGCGCGGCCACGCGGTTGGGGAGCACCGCGACGGCGTGCGCGTCGGTCTTGTGGAGGATCTGGGCGGACACCGCCTTGAGCACGGCGCGCTCGCCCGCGACCGGTGAGTTTTCCCACGCGCCGATCGCGGCCGCGTCCGCCGCCAGGGCGCGCCCGGGCGTGGCGAAGCCGAGCGCCTCGAGCAGCGCCAGCCCCTCGGTCTCCAGCAGAACGCGCTCAGGCCGGGCCTGAGCGCGTTCGAGGATGGCTTCGAATGGGGCGTGAGCGGGCGAGGCGGTGGCGCCGGAGCTCATTGGAACGCCTTTCGTCCCGACGCGAACGCGGCGAGGTTCACGTGGAGCACGCGCTCGCCCTTGCGTGAGAACGTCTGGTGCACGGAGTGCTCGAGCGACTCGTGCTTCATGGGCAGCAGCCGCGAAGCCGCGCCCACCATGACCGTGTTCACCGCCAGCAGGTCGCCGGCTTCGTCGGCCAGCCGCTCGGCCTCGATCACGCACGAGTGGGGCAGGGCGCGAATGCGCGCGAGAATGCCCTCGGTGTCCGGGTAGTTGGGGATGTTCACGAGCGCATTGGCGGAACTCACCAGAGTCCCGGTGGGGCACAGCCACGACACGTAGCGCAGCGCCTCGACGGGCTCCAGGCTGAGCACCAGGTCCGCGGCGCCGCGCGGGATCAGGTCGCTCTCGATCACCTCGTCGGACAGGCGCAGGTGCGCCTGCACGGCGCCGCCGCGCTGCGCCATGCCGTGCACCTCGGACTGCTTGGCGTTGAGTCCCTCGACCACGGCCGCGCGCCCGATGAGCGCCGCCATGGACAGCACGCCCTGTCCGCCCACGCCGCAAAGCACGATGTCGTATTTCACGATGCCACCGCCTCGGGAATGCGCGCATGCTTGCGCGTCGCCTGCTTGCACTCGCGCACCGCGATCACCACCGACAGCCCGCGATGCAGGATTTCGCGCTTCAGCACCTCGGCCGTCTCGTGCACCTTGCGCGGGTGGGCGTCCACGATGATGAAGTGCTCGGGCTTGACCCCCAGCCCCAGCACGATCGCCTGCAGACGCGACGAGGCGATGAGCGGGTCCTGCACGCCCGTCATGGCCGTGGCCTGGTTGTCCAGGATGAGCACGGTCATGGGCGTGTCGGCGGCGGCGGCGTCGGCGAGCGATGCCGTGCCGGAGTGCAGGAAGGTGCCGTCGCCGATCACGGCGACCACGTTCTCGAAGCCCGCTTCCGCGGCGCCCTTGGCCATGCCGATGCTGGCGCCCATGCACACGCACGACTCGATCGACGAGTAGGGCGGCAGCGCGCCCAGCGTGTAGCAGCCGATGTCGGCGGTCACCATGGTGGCGTTCATGCCTTCGAGCGCCTCCTTGAGCGACGAGTACGAGTGGCCGTGCGGGCAGCCCTGGCAGAGCTGCGGCGGCCGGTTGGGCAGCAGCATGCCGTCCAGGTCGAGCACGGGCAGCGCGGGCAGGCCCAGCGCCGCGCGCACGATCTCGGGCGACAGCTCGCCGGTCGGCGGCAGTTCGCCCGACATGCGCCCCATGATCCGGAGCTTCTGCGGCAGGAGGCCCCGCATCATGCGCTCGACGTACGGATAGCCGTCCTCGAGCACCAGGATCTCGTCGCAGTGCGCGGCCAGCGCGCGCACCTGGGCTTCGGGGATCGGGTAGGTGCCGATGTGCAGGTGCGACGGCTCGTCCTTCATGGCGCGCGCGTTCTCGCGGTAGTAGTTGCGCGCGATGCCCGTGGTGATCACGCCGAGCCTGCGGCCCGGGCGGAGGTTGAGCAGGTTCCAGCGCGACGCCTCGCTCCACGCGAGGATGTCCTTCTGGCGCGCGACGAGCGAGCTCCACTGGCGGCGCGCGTTGCCGGGCAGCAGCACCCAGGTGTCCGCCTTGGGCGCCTTGTGCAGTTCGTTCTCGCCGCGAGGCTCGCCCACGATGACGTTGGTGCGGCTGTGCGAGAGGCGCGTGACCAGGCGCAGCATGACCGGCACGCCGAAGCGCTCGGACACGTCGTAGGCCTCGCGCGTCATGTCGTAGGCTTCCTGCTGCGTGGCGGGTTCCAGGCAGGGGACACGCGCGAAGTCCGCGTACCAGCGGCTGTCCTGCTCGTTCTGCGAGCTGTGCATGCCGGGATCGTCCGCCACCGCCACGACGAGCCCGCCGTGCATGGAGACCAGCGCCGAGTTGACGAACGGGTCGGCCGCCACGTTGAGCCCCACGTGCTTCATGCAGACGATGGATCGCCGTCCGGCGAAGCAGGTGCCCAGCGCCTCCTCGTAGGCCGTCTTCTCGTTGGCGCACCACGCGGCGTGCGGACCGCCCTGGCGTTCGTGGTGGTCGAGGAGGTACTCGAGGATCTCGGTCGAGGGCGTGCCGGGGTAGGCGTAGGCCGTGCTGATGCCGGCGTGCACCGCTCCCAGGGCGACGGCTTCGTCGCCCAGCAGAATGCGTTGAGGCATGGCGGCTATCTCCAGGACCGGAGAGCGCGGCGCGCCTCCGGCGCATGACATGTCCTTGAACAGCGCGGATGGTCCACTCTGTGCCAGCAGAGGTCGTGCCGCGCACGGACCGCGTCCGCGGCCGCGCCCCGCAGGCAATTGCGCCGGTTTTCCGCCGCCGCGATCCGGGTTAGCCTGCCGCGCGTGGTGTCGTGCTTGCCATTTTGTCCGGTACGTCATGCCGAGGACCGGCGTGCCGACGCCGGCTGGACGCTTCTCCAGGAGAGACGCTCCCATGAATCCCATCCGCATGGCCGCCGTCGGTACCGTCACGCTCGCTCTCGCGCTGTACACGATCGGCACCTTCCGCGAGCACTCCTTGCGCCGGGCCACCGGGGCGGTGCGAGGCTTCCTGACCGCCGGGCTGTTCTTCGATGTCGTCGCCACCGCGCTCATGATCGTCGCGAGCGGCGGCTTCGAGGTCACGATGCACGGCTGGCTGGGCTACTCGGCCCTTCTCATGATGCTCGTGGACGTGTCGCTGCTGTGGCGGCACTGGTCCCGGCTCCAGCTCGCTCCGCTTCCGGACGGCCTGCACCTGTACGCCAAACTGGCCTATGCCTACTGGGTGATCGCCTACTTCACGGGCGCTGCCATGGTCATGGCGGCGCGCAAGGCGGGAAGCTAGGAGATTTGGCAACACCGCGCGGGCGCTGAACTTGGCCCTGTGCGTCCGGCCCCGGAGCACGTCACATGAGGAGCGCCCGCTCGCGCGCGCGGGAGCGAGCCCTCCTGATTTCGAGTGGAGCGGCCGATGCTAGGGCCGGACCCCTCGCGTCCCTGACCTGGCCATTCCTCCGGGCCGTCCGTGTCACCGAGGCAGCATGCCCGTCGCTACCGCACTCGCGCTCGTCACCGCCGTCCTCAACCTCACCGTCGCCACGGGGCATGTCGCGATCTCGCGCGCTCCGGGCTGGGGTGTGGCGCGGCTGTTTGCGGTCATCGCTTCGACGGCGGCGCTCTACAGCGCGGGCAACGTGATCTTCACGCTTCACGACCTGCCGATCGGCGTGTACATGGTGGCGTTGCGAGTGCAGTACGTGCTCGCCTCCGTTCACATGCTGGCCTGGATGCCTTTCGCGTTCGGCCGCGAGGACTGGAACTTCCGCGGGCTGCCGCCGTTCGTGCGCGTGTGGTGCTGGCTGTGCGTGGTCGCGACCCTGTTCTTCGCGGTGACGGGGTGGCATGTCACCGGCCCACTGCACCACCTGCGCATCGAGTGGGCCGACGTCACCTATCACTACCTCTCGGCGACCGCATGGGGGCACGCCTACGGCGCGCTCATCACGGTCGGCATGATGTTCCCGATCATTCAGTTCGCCCGCCGCGCCGCCAGAGGGGAGCGGGGCATGGGGCTGATCCTCGCCGGCTACAGCGCCTTCTACGTGAGTGTGCTCATCGAGGCGCTGGTCGCCAGCGAAGTGATCGATTTCTTCTCCCCGGCCGACATCGGCTTCCTGTGCTCGGTCCTTCCCACTTCGGCGCTGCTCCTGCGCCGCTTCGTGGACGAGGCCGGACAGCTTCGCGACCTGACCGGGCAGCTGCGCGGTGAAGTGCAGGACCGCACGCAGGAGCGCGATCGCGCCCAGACGGCGCTCGTCGAGTCCGAACGTCACGCGTCGCTCGGCCGCCTCGCGGCCGGTGTGGGGCACGAGATCAACAATCCGCTCGCGTACATCCGGCTCGCGCTCGAGCGCATGGGCACGGAACTGAGCCAGTCGGGAGCGGCCGCGCAGGTGTGGGAGTCCATCGGGCAGGCGCACGACGGCATCAACCGCATCCAGAAGGTGGTCGAGGGGCTGCGCACCTATTCGCGCCGCGCCGACGACAAGGCCCCGCAGGATCCGCGCGAAGTCGTGCGCGCCGCCATGAAGGTGGCGAACCCCAACCTGCGCCACGTGGCGCAGCTGGACACCGACCTGAGCCCCGCGCCGCCGGTGCTCGGGGACGAGGCGCGGCTCGT
>JADLGX010000314.1 GCA_020849095.1 Candidatus Eiseniibacteriota bacterium | reverse complement strand
CGCGCCCACTAATCCCATCGGCCCATCCCGGCCCGGGTTGCCGGACTGTTAGTCTCCCGGCGGATGACACCAACTCACGTGCGCCGTGCGCCCTCATCGCGGCGGAGAGGATAGAGCCATGACCATGATCGCGAACGGCCTCGAAACGGCCGTGGCGGACCAGAAGACCTACGACCAGGCGGTGAAGCGCTTTCGCGAGGCGCGCATCGCGCTGCCCACGTTCGAGCAGCTCGCCGAGCCGGACCGCATTCCCGCCAAGGTGACCGCCGCGCTCGCCGGCGTGGACCCGGACTCGCCGCACCCGCTCAACCTGTTCCGCGTTCACTGGTGGAACGACTCGTCCCGCCGCGCGCGCGCCGCGCTGCCCGAGCACGTGGTGCTGCCCAAGAGCTTCACCGGCGTGGACACGCCCATCGTGGTCGCGTTCGGCGACCGCTTTCCCATGATCCACGCGCACAAGGTGCTGGCGGCGTACTCCTGCCTGGCGCCGCGCATCGTGACCGGGCGCTACGACCCCATGACGCAGCGCGCGGTGTGGCCCAGCACGGGCAACTACTGCCGCGGCGGCGTCGCCATCTCGCGCATCATGGAGTGCCGCGGCGTCGCGGTGCTGCCCGAGGACATGAGCGCCGAGCGGTTCGACTGGCTCGACCGCTGGGTGCTGCAGCCGGGCGACATCATTCGCACGCCGGGATGCGAGAGCAACGTGAAGGAGATCTACGACGAGTGCGCGCTGCTCGAGAAGGACCCGCACAACGTCATCCTCAACCAGTTCTCGGAGTACGCGAACCACCTGGGGCACTACTTCGTCACCGGCAGTGCGCTGGGCGCGATCTTCCGCTCCATGCACGCGAAGCAGCCGGCGCTGCGCCTGGCGGGCTTCGTGTCGGCCACCGGCTCCGCCGGCACCATCGGCGCGGGCGACTACCTCAAGGAGCACTTCGGCGCGCGCATCGTGGCGGCCGAGGCGCTCGAATGCCCCACGCTGCTCGAAAACGGTTTCGGCGAGCACAACATCCAGGGCATCGGCGACAAGCACGTGCCGCTCATCCACAACGTGATGAACACCGACGTGGTCGCCGCCGTCAGCGACCAGGCCACCGACCGGCTCGGCGTGATCTTCCAGACCGAGATCGGGCGCCGGTTCCTCGCGCGCCGCCACGGCGTTCCGGCCGACGTGCTCGAGACACTTTCGTCGTTCGGGCTGTCGTCCATCTGCAACGTCATCGCCGCCATCAAGACGGCCGAAAAGCTCGGACTGGGTCCCAACGACGTCATCATCACCGTCGCGACGGACGGCGACCGCATGTACGGCAGCGAGCACGTGCGCACCAGCGCGCGCGACTTCCCGGGCGGCGTGGACGAAAAGGTCGTCGAGCGGGAACTGGAGCACTGGCTGTACGAGACGCGCGCGGACCACGTGCTCGAGCTGACCGAACAGGACCGCCGCCGCATCTTCAACCTCGGCTACTACACCTGGGTCGAACAGCGCGGCGTCACCATTGAGCACTTCACCGCGCGCGCCGACCAGAAGTTCTGGAAGGGACTGCACTCGGTGATGCCGCAGTGGAACGCGATGATCGACGAGTTCAACGTCCGCACCGGAGCGCTGGAGAGCCTGTGAGCGCCTTCGAACCGCTGACCGCGCTCCGTTGCGCGGCGTGCGGAGCCGAGCCTCAGGAGCGTGATCCGTACCCGTTCCGCTGCCCTCACGCGGGCAGCGGGGACGGACGCGACCACCTGCTGGTGAGCACGCCCGACATGACCCGCGCCCGCTTCACGGTGGGGCGCTCGCCCAATCCGTTCGTGCGCCATCGCGAACTGCTGCACTCGTACACGCGCGCACGCGTGCTCGGCATGAACGACGCGGACTTCGTCGCCATGGTCGAGGAGCTCGACACGAAGGTGGCGGCGGTCGAGGGACGGGGTTTCACCGCCACGCCGTTCGGCCTGTCCCCGAGCATCGCCGCGGCCGCGCGCATCACCGAGGGTCAGGTGTGGATCAAGAACGAGACGGGCAACGTGTCGGGCTCTCACAAGGCCCGCCACCTGTTCGCGCTCGCGCTTCACCTGGAGGTGAGCGAGCGCGCCGGGCTCACCACGCGGCAAGAGACCAACCGCCGCGGGCTCGCCATCGCCTCGTGCGGCAATGCGGCGCTGGGCGCGGCGGTCATTGCCCGCGCCACCGGCCGTCCGCTGCAGGTGTTCATTCCGCCCGACGCCGACGCCGCGGTGGTCGAGCGGCTGAAGTCGTTGGGCGCCACGATCGGCGTGTGCCCGCGGCAAGACGGCGTGCCCGGGGATCCCTGCGTGCACGCGTTCCACGCCGCGCTCGACAAGGGCGCGCTGCCCTTCTGCGTGCAGGGCAACGAGAACGGACTCAACGTGGAGGGCGGCGCCACGCTGGGCTGGGAGCTGGCTTCGCAGCTGCAGGAAGCGGGCGCCACGATCCAGCGGCTGTTCGTGCAGGTGGGCGGCGGCGCGCTGGCGAGCGGAGTCATTCAGGGGCTGCGCCACGCGCGCGAGCAGGGAGTGATCGCCGAACTGCCCAAGCTGCACACCGTGCAGACGCGCGGCTGCTGGCCGCTGCGCCGCGCCTACGAGCGCGCGCGCAACCGTGCGCTGCCGGGCGCGCTGGGTGACGATCCCACGCTGGCGCTGCGCCTGCGCGCGCCCTCGCACACGCCCGACGTGCGCGCCACGCTGGCGCACGCGCTCGACAACCGGGGGCGCTACATGTGGGCGTGGGAGCAGGCGCCGCACTCGGTGGCGCACGGCATCCTGGACGACGAGACGTACGATTGGTTCGCCATCGTCGAAGGCATGCTCGAGTCGGGCGGCTGGCCGGTGATCGTGGACGAGGCGCTGCTGACCGAAGCCTGCGCCATGGCCAACGCCGGGGGAGTGGACACCGACGAGACCGGGGCGGCGAGCCTGGCCGGCATGCTGGCGCTGCGCCGCGTGCGCTGGCTGGGCATGGACGAGCGCGTGGCGGTGCTGCTGACGGGCGTGCGGCGCTAGCCATGGTCCGCGCGGGTTCGGGTCCGCGCGCGCGCGGCGCCGCCCGGGCGCGCGCATGCTGACTTCCGCGTCACGCTCG
>JADLGX010000313.1 GCA_020849095.1 Candidatus Eiseniibacteriota bacterium | reverse complement strand
GAAGCGCGACCAGCCCGAGCAGGTGCTCACGGGCGAGGATGTGCTGGGCGGCGGGCTCATCGTGCTGCGCAAGGGCAAGACGTACGGGGTGGTGCGCATCGAGGGGTGACGGTGGGCGGGGGTTCCCCCGGCGGGGTTCGTCACGGAGCACCGCCGTCGTGCATTTCGCGCTGGGGCACCCCCGCCGCGACCTCCCACCGGGGAGGGAATCCCACGCTCTTCCTGCGGAGCCGCGTCGTCCGTCCGATAGTCCCCACGAGGGGCTGAGACCGCTCTCGGACTTCGTGCGCCCCGGGGACGCGCGCATGGGACTTCGTCGAAGGGCTGGACTGTGACCGTTACGGGCGCACAGGAACAAGCCGGCACGCACGCCGACACGCACGGTCCGGTGCCGTGGCGCGGGCTCCTCCCCGTGCTCGTACCCGTGTCGCTCCTCCTTGCCGCGATCTTCGCGGCCCAGTCGATGACACGGTCCACATCCACCCTGCGCGTTCTCGACAATGCGCACTGGACGCTCGCCGAAGTCGCTGCTGCCGCGCTCGGCTGGATCGCTGTCCGCCACGGACCGCCTGCCCGCCGGATGCCGCTGCTGTGCTACGCCGTCGGGCTGACCGGTTACGCGGTCGGACAGTTGTGCTGGGACGCGCAGGTCGCGTCGGGCTGGAATCCCTTTCCCGGCCCTGCGGACATCTTCTATCTCATGCTCGGCCTGTTCTTCGCGATCGGCCTCGCGTTCGAGTTGTGGACGCCGTCGGACACGAGACAGAGGCGAATCGTGGTGCTGGACGCCGGCATGTCCTCCGTTGCCATGCTCACCATGGTGCTCGCGTTCTACCTGCCCCTGCGCGGCGAGCAGTCGGTCCTGCAGCTGTCGGTGCTGGCGGCCTACCCGTTCGGCCTTCTCACCTCGGCGTGCCTCGTGGCCATCGCCCTGCCTTCGCTGCGCCTGCGGGCCGACACGGGCTGGGCGCTCTTCGCGGGCAGCCTCGCGCTGAACGGCGGGCTCTGGATGAAGTGGAACGCCATGACGCTCTCGAGCCAGACCGCCGATGGCACCTTCCTGAACGCCTGCTTCTCCGTCGCCGGACTTGCCCTGGGGGTCGGCGTTGCTCGCTGGGTTCCCACGCCCGTCGCAAACCACAGGTGGGAGCGCCGCTACGAAGGCCTGCTGCGCCTCCTTCCCCTGGCGGCCGTGGTGGGGGCATCGCTCGCCGTGATCATGGCGTTCACGATCGCGCAGGTGGCGCACGCCGTTCGCGACTCGATCGCCTTCGGCGCCGGCGCGGTCCTGATGCTCGCATTCGCGCGCCAGAGCGTGCTCCTGCACGAGCGCGATCGCATGATCGAAATGGAGGGCCAATTTCGCACGCTGTTCGACACGGCTCCGGACGCCATCCTGCTCATGGACTCCGAGCGCATCCTCAATTGCAACGCCAGCGCGGAGCGCCTCTTCGGGATTCCCGCCCCGGAGCTGCTCGGCAAGGGTCCGGCCGAGCTCTCTCCCGAGATGCAGCCCGACGGCAGCACTTCCCGCGATCAGGCCATCGCCCGCATTTCCGCGGCGCTTTCCGGAACTCCACAGTCCTTCGAGTGGCGTCACCTGCGGGCGGGCAGCGCTCCGTTCCAGGCCGAAGTCTCGCTCCACAGCGTGGACCTGCCCGGGCGCACTTTGCTGCAGGCCGTGGTCCGGGACGTCACGGACCGGTGCGAGGCGGAGGCGAAGCACCTGCGCCTCGAGGAGCAGCTGCGCCAGGCATCTCGAATGGAGGCCGTCGGCCGGCTGGCGGGCGGAGTCGCGCATGACTTCAACAACATCCTCACCGTCATCCTCGGGACCTCCGAGATCGGCCTCATGCGGCTGCCGCCGGGCGATCGAATGCGACGGGAGCTGGAGGAGATCCGCAAGTCGGCGCAGCGCGCCGCCGCGCTGACGGCGCAATTGCTCGCGTTCAGCCGCAAGCAGGTGATCGCACCCGTCCCGTCCAACCTGAACACGCTCGTCCGGGGAGCGATGGGAATGCTGCGCCGCCTGATCGGCGAGGATGTCGAGCTGGAGCTCGAACTCGCGGAGCCCCACGAGACCGTTCTGATCGATCGCACCCAGTTCGACCAGATGCTGGTCAATCTCTCGGTCAACGCGCGCGACGCGATGCCGCGCGGTGGCCGGTTGGTGATCTCCACCGGCATGGCCGAGTTCCGGCCGTCGGACGTCGGCGAGGCCTCCTCCATCCGGCCCGGCCGCTTCGTCCGGCTCGAGGTCGCGGACGACGGTGCGGGAATTCCACCGGAGCTGATCGAACACATCTTCGAACCGTTCTTCACCACCAAGGAACTCGGCCGCGGCACGGGGCTGGGGCTTTCCACGGTGTACGGCATCGTTCGCCAGAGCAGAGGTTTCATCGACCTGGAATCGCAGCCGGGCGAAGGCACGCGCTTCTCGCTGTACTTTCCCGCCGTCTCGGCGGAACCACTCGCCGCGCTGCCGCCCTCGATGCAGCCCATGCCGCGCGGTGTCGAGAGCATCCTGCTGGTCGAGGACGACGCACTGGTCCGCGAGCTCGCCCATCGCATGCTGGCGGACCTCGGGTACCACGTTCACGTCGCGAGCGGCGGTGAAGAGGCGCTGATGCTGGTGGCGAGCCCCGCGGTGCGTGTGGACCTGCTCCTGACCGACGTGATCATGCCCGGAATGAGCGGCAAGGAGACCTACGAACGCCTGACCGCCTCGCGGCCGGGCCTGCGTGTGGTCTACACGTCGGGCTACACCGCCAACATCCTCGCGACCCACGGCGTGCTCGAGCAGGACATCTCTCTGCTCCAGAAGCCCTTCTCGATCGGTGAGCTCGCGACCATCGTCCGGGGCGCGCTCGACCGGCCGGCGGCGGGGACGACCGCAACTCGCACCTGAGCGACCATACCGACCGCCATTCGGTCGGACTGTGATCGTTCCGAGGTTCGGTCGTCCCAAGGTCAGCTGGATGAACCGCCGTGAACCTCGAACGCCCCTCTCCCCTCGGAAACCGATGCCGCCTGCCCCGCCCGCTCGACGCCCGGTTGCCGTGTTCGCGCTGATCATGGCGAGCGTGGCACTCACTTGGGGTTGCGGAGCGCCGGACCCGGACGCGGCGCCGCGGCGCTACCTCGCGATCACGCATTCGGCGCTCGACCGGGTGTCGTTCTTCGACCTCGACCGGCGCGAGGTGCTGGGCGTGCTGCCCACGCAGAAGCTCCCCCACGACATGCTCGCCACCGCCGACGCCCGCACGCTGTTCGTGGTCAACAGCGGCGGGCAGTGCCTGAGCGCCTACGACGTGGGCGCGCCGGAACTGTGGCGCCAGGCGCGCGAGTTCATGACGCGCGATTCGGCGCGCGTGGCGGGCCGGCCGGCAGCCGCGGCCCCGCGCCAGCTGCCCGGGACCATCGAACGCCACCGGCTGACCTCTCCCCTGTTCCCCGCGCGCGCGCACGCCGTGCACGTGCGCGACAGCGCGTTCACGCGCGAGTCCTGCACGGACTGCCACGACCGCTCGGTGGGCGAACGCCCGTTCGCGCCCGTGTTCGTGCGAGGCGGGCAGGCGATCCGCATGGTGCACATGACCTCGCGCGAGATCGTCGAGGTGGACGCCGCCACGCTCGCGCCGCTGCGCCGCTGGCCGCTGCCCATTCCGGAGCACTTCACCCCGATCGAGGCGTGGGTGAAGCCCGGCACCGACACGGCGTTCGTCACCTGCCGCGACTCGATCGGGCGCGGCCTGCCCGGAACGATCACCGTCGTGGATCTGGCGAGCGGCAATCTCGTGCGCCGGATCGAGACGGGCGTGTACCCGTGGCACCTGGTGCCCACGCCCGACGGCCGCAGCCTGATCGTGAACCACTTCCAGGGCAGCCGCCTCGCCATCGTGGACGTCGCGGGAAAGCAGGTCGTGGACTCGATCGTGGTCGAGAACGGCCCGGCCTCGATGCTGTTCGTGGACGGCGGCCGCACGCTGCTCGTGAGCTGCTTCTACACGCAGCGCGTGCTCGTGGTGGACTTCGCCACCCGCAAGGTGACCCGCCGCATTCCCGTCGGCAGCAACCCCACGAGCCTGCTCGACACGGGCGAGGGCGGACGCGTGTGGGTCTTGTGCGGCGGCGAGAGCGAACTGCAGCTGTTCGACTTTCACACCGGACAGGTGGCGGAGCGACATCCGCTCCTGTTCGGCGCCTACGCCATTCAGCTCGTTCCACCCCGGTGCCAGTCCCGCTGATCCGTCTTACCGAACTCCGTTTCCGGTCCATCCCCGGGAGGCCACACGCCATGCCGTCGCTCCGCCAGAAGTTCGCATCGCTCGCGCTCTGCGCGTTCGCACTCGCCGCCTCCCTCACCGTCACGGGCTGCGGCTCCAAGTCGGGCGGGGTGGCCGGCCCCACGGGCGGCACCGCCACGATCAACGGTTTCATCTCGCTCGCCGGCACGGGTGACGTTCCCGTCGCCGGGGCCACCGTCACGTCCACCAGCGGCGCCAGCACCACGACCAACGCCGGCGGGCAGTTCACGCTGGTCGTTCCGGCTGGACAGGACGTGCGCCTGGACGTGACCAAGGCGAACCACACGCTCAACCAGCTGCACGTGACGCTCGCCTCGGGCGAGCGCCGCGCGGTCGCGGTCGGCCTGCTCGCCGCCGGCAACATCGCGCCCGTGGTGGTCGCGAGCGGCGGCAGCCTGACCGACCTGTCGTCGAACGCGAAGATCACGTTCCCGCCCGGCTTCGTGAACGCTTCCGGCCCTGTGTCGGTGACCATCACCGGGCTCGATCCCACGACGGACCAGATCCAGGCGCTGCCCGGCGGGCTGCAGGCCGTGGACGGCACGGGCGCCACCAAGTATCTCAAGCCGGTCTCGTTCGCCGAGTACACGGTGAAGGACGCCGCGGGCAACGTGCTGCCCTACAACCCCTCGGCCGGCGCGGGCGCCAACATCGAGCTGCCCATTCCCGCCTCGCTGCGCGGCCAGCCCGGCTACGCGAACGGCGACCCGATCGAGTGCTACGTGTACGACCCGGCGGACGGCAAGTGGAAGACGCCCGTTCCCGGCGTGATCGGACCTTCGTCGGTGGACGGCCAGCCGGCGATCAAGGCGACCATCTTTCACCTGTCGTGGTACGGCGGCGCGCCCGCCACGACGGACGTGTCTTGCGTGCAGGGCACCGTGCGCGACTCGCTCGGCAATCCCCTGCCCGGTGTGAGCGTCGAGGCGTTCCAGGGCAGCCGCGGCACCACCGACGCGTCGGGCAACTTCGAGCTGCAGGCGGCGGCCAACAGCAGCGTACGTGTGGTGGCGTCGCGGCTGGTGGGCAGCGTGTTCCAGACCGCCTCGGACACCGTGCAGACCGCCGGTCCCGGCGGGCCCTGCCTGTCGTCCAGCCTCGTGCTGAGGACGCGCCCCGCCTCGTACTCGGTCAACGCGCAGCTGGCCGACCTCGACGATAGCGGCTCGCCGGTCTCGAGCGTGTTCGTCCAGCTGCGGCTCGGCGACGAAGTGACCGGCACCCCCGTGAGCGGCGCGCTGGTGCAGGTGGGCACGGGCGGAACGTGGCACACGATCGCCGAAGCGGCCCCCGGCACCGGCTACTACTACTCGGCGGGCGACTTCACGCTCACGCCCGGCGCGCTCTACACGCTGCGCATCGACTACGGCGACAACGGCAGCTTCGACGCCACGGGCCAGGTGCACATGGCGGGCATCCCCGCCGTGACCACTCCGGCGCAGTCGTCGGTCCAGCCCCGCACGTTCACCGCGGTATGGGACGATCCCGGCACGGGCGAGCCGGGCTACGCGCCGACCTATGTGGGCTTCAACAACCACAGCGACGCCCAGGGCAATCTCACGATGCACACCATGTTCCTCACGGCGGCGTCGTCGCGCGTGCTGGGCTCCGGCGTGACCGACCCGCTCCTGGGTATCCCGAACCCGCCGCTGACCGCCGGGCTGTACGAACTGATGATCTCGTCGTCCGCCGGCCCCTACGGACTCAGCAGCGGCACGCCGGGCATCCCGAGCGCGTCCAACGTCAGCGGCAGCGGTACGGTGGGCTACTTCTACTCGCACTCGATCACACCCGAGGTTCTCTACAGTTCGAACGGCAGCGCGACCCGGCCGGCGACCGGCGTGGTGGCGCGGGCCGGCGCCGCCGGCAGGGCACGTGAAGCCCGCGAGCGCGCCGTGCTGCTCGACCGCTCGCTCCCGCTGCGAATCTCGCGCGTTCGCACGCTGGAGCTGTACGAGCAGTACCGGCGCAACCACCGCACGGCGGCCCGCGCCGCGCGCTGACGGAGACGAGCCGCGAAGTCGGGGGCCCGGCGCGGGACGATCGCGCCGGGCCTTTCGCGTGCAGGCGGGTCAGTCCGCCCGGGGTTGGTTGATGACCCTGTCCCTGAAGTACGCTCATGCCCGCATAACGACGCCGTGTGGGGACTGCGTCACTGTGGCGCCAACAGAGTTGTTCCCGCGGCCTGGATCCCGGGTGGCACCCTCATGACCAAGTGGGCAAGAGACCCCTACGTTCTGCTGGCCACCGGCACGGCCCTGCTTTCTTCCGTTCTCTTTGCTCTGCCACCCGTCCGCGCCGCCGGCCTTGCGCACCTGTGGGCCGGCCACTTCGCGGAACCGTGCCTGCTCGCCCTGGTGGTGATCACCTTTCTGGCCACCCCACTTCGCCACTCCCACCGGGAAGAGCGGCTGTTCTGGAACCAGATCCTGACCACTTCGGGGTTCTGGCTCGTCGGCAACGTCGCGGAGTACGTGATGCCGCTGGTGGGCAGGGCCACGATGGCGGGATTCGTGCGGGACGCCTTCTACCTGCTCAGCTACGTTTCGATGATCCTCGCCGCGGATCTTCGCCCCCACCTGCCGAGCGGCTGGACGCGTGCGTCGCACGACTTCCAGTTCGCGGTCGTCTCGACGTTTCTCGCCGTGCTGGGCTTGCTTCTCTATTTCTTCACGCTTCCCCTGCTCGAGGGAGAGGCGACCAGCCTGCGCGCCCCGACGCTGACCACGTTTCTCGCACTCGATGTCCTCCTCGCCGTCCGGTTCGCGCACCTGGCCTTTCGCGCGCTGCTCACGCCGTGGGGTGGCGTGTA
The DNA here is from genome assembly GCA_020849095.1 of Candidatus Eiseniibacteriota bacterium. Lineage (GTDB taxonomy): Bacteria > Eisenbacteria > RBG-16-71-46 > RBG-16-71-46 > RBG-16-71-46 > CAIXRL01. Next base: position 9,314 of record JADLGX010000313.1, on the reverse strand, counting down.
CGCCTGCCTGATGGTGGCGCTCGTGGCGGCGGTTGTCTCGGATGGACTGAACAGCCTCATCGATCGCGGGCTCCTGCATCTCGGTTTCGGCACTCCGCTGGACGTCGTCTGGTGGGTCCCCATGATCGGCTTCGTGGCCGCGCGACGGGTCCGTGCAGGCCAGCGCGCCTCCGCCGTCTCCGGTCCTGTTGAGCAGGCGGAGGAGCCTCTCACCGACTCGACCGGGCTGCTGCTCTTCTACGCCCTCTCGTTTCCTGCGGCGCACGTCCTTCTGAACATCTTCGGGTCGCGCACGGCGAGCCGGCCCGAGGCGCACATGCTCGTGCTCGCGGCCCTCGTGGCGTTCGTGAGCCTGGCGGTGGCCCAGCAGCGCACGCTCGAGCGCCGCAATCGTGACCTGCTCGCGCGGCTCCGCTCCCTCGTGACGAACGAGCAGATCGTGCAGTCGGCGAAGCTGGAAGCGGTCGGGCTGCTCGCCGGCGGCCTGGCGCACGACTTCAACAACCTGCTCACCGTGATCATGGGGCGGGGAGAAATGCTCCGGGCATCGCTGCGCAACGACGACCAGCGGTCCGACGCGCAGGAGATCGTGAACACGGCCCATCGGGCAGCCGGCATCACGCGGCAGTTGCTGGCCTTCAGCCGGCGGCAGGTGATGAGAACGCTCGCGATCGACCTGAACGCCGCCATCCGCGAAGGCGAGCCCATCCTCCGGCGGCTGGTGGGCGAACGTCACCGGATCGTGACCGAGCTCGCCGATGACTTGCCGGCAGTCGAGGCGGACCCGAGCCAGGTGTTTCAGGTCCTGCTCAATCTGGTCGCGAATGCCCGGGATGCCATGCCGGACGGGGGGGCCATCTCGATCCGGACTGCGGCCGTGACCCTCTCCTACGCCGACCTGTCCGTCGTGCCGCCCACCAGCGGCGGCGCCTACGTGGCGATGACGGTGTGCGACACGGGAAGCGGGATCGAACCCGAGACCCAGGAGCGGATGTTCGACCCGTTCTTCACGAGCAAGCTCGGGGGGACGGGGCTGGGACTCGCGGTCGTGTACGGAATCGTCACGCAGAGCGGAGGGCATATTCGAATCGAGAGCTCCCGCGAACAGGGCACGGCCTTCACCATCCTGCTGCCACACGCCAGGTCCGCCGCGCCGTCCGCCGATCCCGCCCCCGGCTCGTACCCGAGCCTGCTGCGCCGGCACTGCATCCTGCTCGTCGAGGATCAGGAGCCCGTTCGCGCCTCGGTGAGAAGCATGCTGGAGACGCTCGGGCACGAGGTACTGGAAGCGGCCAGTGGCGAGGAAGCGCTCGCGCTCCACCTCGAAGCCCCCGACCGGCCGGACATCCTGCTGACCGACATCGTCATGCCCGGACTGCGAGGCCCCGAAGTCGCCGAACGGATCCGGGCGCTGCATCCGGAAATCGTGGTCGTGTTCATGTCCGGATTCGTCGAGCGTGAGATGGAGTCCGCGATCTCCCGGGACCCGGACACGGTGCTCCTGACCAAGCCCTTCACACTGGACGCGCTCCGTATGGCGCTGGCCTCCGCTTGGGCCCGGCGCGTCCGGACGAGTGCCCCCTCGTGATCAGCGCACGGCGGCCACCCTCCGGGTGAGCACCCGCCCCTCCGCCTCGAGCCGCGCCAGGTAGAGCCCGCTCGGCAACGCGCGTCCCGAGCCGTCACTCAGCGTGAGGCTCGCCTCGTGCGTTCCGGCGGCGAGTTCGCCCTCCTGCACCAGCTGCACCCGGCGGCCGGCGGCATCATAGAGCGCCAGCCGGACGTGCCCGGCGCGCGAGGTCGTGAAGCGCAGCGTCGTGCTGCCGCGCACGGGGTTGGGGCTGGGCGCCCGCAACGACAACCCCGGCGAGCGCGGCGCCACACCGGTGGTGGGCGGGCGCGTGTGCTCGATCTGCAGGATCAGGAACTCGCCGGCCACCAGCGGCGCGAACCCCACGACCAGCACGGTGCGCCCCTCCGCGAGATCCTCGGGCGACATGGTGCTGGCGTCGCAGCGCGCGAAGTACGCCTGTGACGGACTGGCGCCCGCGAACCAGCCGCCGAGCCAGAGCATGTGCAGGAAGTCGTTCGCGTCGGCATCGATCTGCGCCCACGTGGTCGCGTTGTTGGGTTCGGCCACGCACCACTCGGTGCCCGCGCGCAGCGAGGCGGCCAGCGAGATGGCCCGGCGCCGCACGGGGATGTACTTCCACTCGGGGTCACCGGCCAGCGTGCGCGCCCCGAAGAACTGCACCCCCTGCCCCGCGAACTCGCGGATCGGGTTGATGCCGAGCTGCGTGAGCTCGCCCGACTGCGTCGAGTTGACCGCCGTGCTCACGCCCGAGGCAGCGAGCACGGAGCCGGAGGGAGTCACGGGCGGGTCGGTGTTGGCCAGCAAACCCGCGGCAAAGGCGCTCGGCGGCATCGGCGACGGCGCGCCGGGGATCACGGACTCGACCCACGGAAAATAGAGCGCGCCGAAGCCGCGAATCGTGGACAGCCCCGCGCGCTGGGCGGTGACCGCGCTCACGCTGGTCGGCGTGACGGGATCGAGGATCGCGATCCGGTCGCCCATGCTTTCGCAGAGCGCGAGCAACGCCGCCTGCACGGGCTGCGACGTCGCGCCGGGAATCGCGACGAAGGAGGCGGAGACGTCGCGCAGCGCCTGGAGCCCCGTGCGCGCGCCGGGCACGCCGCCGTCCACACCGATGATCGCGGCGTCGGAGTCGTCGGCCACGCGCACGATCGTGAGCGAGTAGCCACCGTTCTCGAAGTACGCGAGCACGGACGCGTACAGGTACGGGTTCGCGAGCCCAATGGTGCTGCCGCCGAAGTACTGCTCGTACCCGAGCTCGCTGTAGACCGTGATCGGGGTGTCGAACGGCCCGTCCTGCGCCAAGCCGACGAAGGCGGCGTTGCGCTCGTCGATCAGCGCGATCGTCGCGGACGACACGCCGGGGCCGAATGAAGGCAGCGCGAGCGCGAGCAGCAGTAGCTTGCAAAGGCGTCCCGCCCAACCCGGGAGCGTCATGGGGCTCTCTTTCGGTCTCCGCGAACGCGAGGGCGCGCCACGAGCGGTGGGAGTCTTCAGGGCGATGATGACGGACGTCGGCCCCCATCGGGGCCGTCGTCCGTCGTTCACGTGCAAGCGGCTGGGGCAGTGCTAGCGAATCACCACGAACTTGTCGGTTCGGATCGCCCCGGGAGTTTCCAACTTCACGAACAGCAAGCCGCTGAGTGAACCAGCGGAACGGGGATCCCAGGTGAATCGGGACACGCCGGCGGGCAGCATGCCGTCGTGCAGTGTGGCCAACCGGCGGCCGCTCACATCGAAGAGTTCCACCTTCGCCCGTTGCGACGCCGGCAGTTCGATCTGGAAGTTCACCGGTGCCGATCCCACGGACGGATTTCGCAGGACGGCCATCGCAACGCGCGCATTGGTGACCGGCGCTCCGACACCGGTCACGGAAGTGCCCATCGCCTCCGTCAACTCGAGCGAGTTGATGTCCGTGGTTTCCAGGAGCAGCTCACTGAGGGATGCCAGCGGCTCGGAAATCACAGCAGGCCCGATGCGCACGCAGTCCCCGGTGAGACTGGCGCCCCCGTCCACCGAAACCGTCTGGGGTGCGTCCCACACCGCCTCGATGGCCGCCGACGCCGCCAGCCCGCCAATTCGATCCGGAAAGTTCGCGACGGTCAGCTCCGGCGCCGGGCCGACCACGTCCGCTACGAGTGAGGTGCCGAGAAAGACCTGCAGGCGATGGTCGGAGGCGCCGGACGCCTTCAGCCCCGGTCCCGGTCCCGCTCCGGCGGAGGGTTTGATGCGAAACCCATCCGACGTTCGATCGAAGGACACCTTGGCGGTCTCCTTCGCGCCCCCGGCGCCATCCTTGCCGACCGCGACCGCCTTCGCGGATGCCCCAGGAGGAGTCGTGTGACCATCCCCGACTCCGGACGCATGAATGGAAATCGCCGGCCTCGGCTTGTTGGACGTGACGCTCAGCTTCGAATCGCGCAGTGCTCCGGTCACATCCTCCTGGTGCAACACGATCCGACCCGCGCCGGGGCTCATGACCTGGGCACGCCCCAACCCCCGAGCGCTGAAGTCACTCTCTCCGATGCTCAGACCCGGGCGTTCGAAGCGCAGCGTGTCGAGCGCCGAAACACCCGGGTTCTTCTGCCGGAAGTCCGCACGCGTCAGCCGATCCACTCCCACGCCGCCCACCGGCTCGAAGATCGCCTCGTCGGCGCTGTACGACGAGGCGCCGATGGCGAGGCGGTAGTCACTGGGCGGCGAGTTCACGGATCGCGCCCCGGTCGAAGGCGCCGCCCCCGCCGAGAACCGCGCCCAGGCAATACCGAGGCTCGGTTTGCGCGACGGGCCTGCCGTGATGCTGCACTTGTCCTTGATGTTCGACCTCGTGGTGTTGATCGAGGCTGCGGTCGCCGACTGGCCTGGCCCCACAGGCGGCGGCACGACACGCACCGACTGCCCTGCCGAGTAGATCCCGTCGTGAACCACCTCGCCGGCAGAGCGCAGCTCGATCCGGACTTGCGTCGCGCCGAGGCGGGAGAAGTCCGAGCGCACGGTGATGGAGTCCGCGAAGCAGGCCTCGGTCAGCGTGCCCACCAGCGAGTCGGGCTCACAGCCGACGCTGGCGCGCAACGAATGCACCAGTTCGGCCCCGGCATCGCGGGCGGTCTGGAACCCCGACCCCGCCGCGAACCGGTGGTCGGCTCCGTTCGCGCGGGTGAGATCGCAATCCACGCCATCATGCCCCGAAGCCCCGATGCCGTCGGCTCGCCAGGTGTCGCCTTCCGAATGAACCGTCGCCCCGCCACGCGCGTCGGCGGTCAGACCAACGGCCTTTCCGGTCGTGTCGCTCTGGAAGCGCGGCTGCCTCGCCATCCCGAGTTCGTAGAGATGGCTGGTTTCGGAGGGGCTCTTGGCGCGCACCGAAGTCTTGTCCGCGCGAATCGGCAGCTTGGGAACGTAGGCACGAACTTCGGCGCGATCGGCGCCAACCGTCGTGGCGGCGGCCAGCCCGCCGCTCGTGCCGAGGGCACCGAAACCCACGGTCGTGCTGCGAAGCGACTTGAAGCGAATGATGGCGACGAGCCCGGAGCCCGATTTCTTCTTGAGCCCCACTTCGACGCCCCCGATCCCATCCCCGGCTGCCAAAGCGCCGGCGGACCCAGTCGGCGCATTCGGCAGAGGCGAATCCCGGTGCAACACCGAGCCATTGGGAACCACGCAGGTGTGGACGAGTTGGTCGCCGTCGTAGAGCTCGACTACCTGGTCGGTCGCCCCGGCGCCGGAGAAGTCCACCTGAAGATCCAGACCGCTCGCCGTGACGTCCACCTGGACGGCGCCGAGCGCCGCACTCTCGCCGGCGGCGGAGCCGCTCACTTCCACGTTCACCTGGCCGCCCGCGTCCAGCGCCGGATCCAGATCGAGACCGCCCGAAGCGAATACCACGCCGCGAGGAGTACCGGGATCCTCGGTCTCGAACGAGACTCCGTCTTCTCCACTCGACCCGATGTTTCGGACGACGAACAGGCTGTCATTCACCACGTCGAGCGTCGCCCCCCCCAGCGCCACGTTCGTGACGCCAGCAAACTGCACGATCGAATCCGCTGGCGCGGCGAGCGCATTGAGAAAGACATTCAGGGACACCAGCGGCGAGCCCGTGAGTGAGGCCACGATGTCGTTGACGCCATCGCTGTTGAAGTCGCCGATCACCACGTCGAATGGCTCGCCGATCGTCGGAAGGTCCATCCGAGGCGCGAACCCGCCCGCGCAGTCGGCCAGGAAGACCGAAAGAGACGATGAGTTCAGGTTGGCGCAGACGAGGTCGGGCCGGCCGTCGGCGTTCACGTCGCCGATCGCGAACCGGCGGGCGTACGTTCCGGTCGAAAGCCGGATGATCGGCCCGAAGCCGCCGGCCCCGTCGCCCGGAAGAATCGAGAGCGAGTCCACCGTGGGCTGAGCGAGGACAAGATCGGGCTTGCCATCGCCCGTGACGTCCGCGATCTCGGCGTAACGTTCGCCGTGGCCGGTCGCGCCAACGGCCGGCGTGGAGGACAACAGGAAATGCCCCGTGCCGTCTCCCAGGAGCACCGAGACTGTGGAGCCGGGATATACCCACGCCGCGTTCACGAGCACCGCGTCCTGATTGCCGTCGCCATTCAGGTCGCCGACCGTGCCGGTCGCTGGAGTCAGACCGGCGGGCGTGGGCAACAGAGCCCCGAAAGCGAGACCTCCCGCTCCCAGCCGAACCGCCCCGTCGGAAAGGTCGTGCCGAACGATGAAGAGATCTCCGAGTGAGTCGCCGTCGAACCGGGCGAGGCGTGCCATGGGTGGACGCGACCCCGCTCCCGCGGAAATCACCACGGGAGGGTTCGAGAACGACGTGCCGTTGCCCGCGAAGACCGAAACCGTGTGATTGTCGTAGTTCGCCTCGATCAGATCCGGCCAGGTGTCGCCGTTCCAATCACCCAGTTCGAGTGAATTCGGCGGGAGACTGGACAGCGCGGAAGGCAGCGCCGTGAACCCTCCCGCGCCGTCACCCGCGAGAACGGTGCGGGTGCCGGACGCGCTGAAGTCCCCGGTGACCAGATCGGGTCGCCCATCAAGATTGATGTCGCCCGAAACGAGTTCCAGCGAGTTCAGGCCGCCCGGAGCCTGCGAGCGGACGAAGCTCGGCTCAGGCACGCAGAGCGTCACGGGCGTGCCGACCTGAAAATCTCCGAACGCCGTGATGCCGTTGGCGGACACCTGTGACGCGGATTGACCGAATGTGGTGACCGGCGACCAGACGGCGCCCGCGTACCGACGGACAGTGAACGTCAGCGGGTTCGAGCCGGCATCCAGGTCGGCGTTCGAGAATCCGAAACTCGCCGACGCGGGAACGAATACCACCCCCGAGTTGGTCACCGACCACGTCCGGTTGACACTGTGAGCGGCATCGATTCCCGACGTGGCGATGGCGGTGTGGTCACCCGCCGAAGTGCTTACCGTCAGCGTGCCTCCCGTTCCGATGGAGGGGAACGACAGCTCCAGCGGCGCCCAACCCACGGCATCGCCGATCGGGAAATCCGCCAGCAGCGTGGACGCCGAGGCGCCCACCGCACGACCGATGACTCCGCGCACGTAGCTGGCCGCGTTCCCGCCCGCGACCGTGCTGGCGGATCCCAGGCTCAGCGTCCCTCCAGCCAGATCCAGGATTCCATTTGCGAGAGTCAGCGTGCCGGTGATCGTGCGGTCGGTCGGGGCCGGAAACACCACACTGCCGCCGCCCTGAAGCGCCACGTTGGGAGGAGCATTGGCGCCCGACGGCCAGCAGGTCGTATTCGACAACGTGAGCGTGGCCGACTGGTTGAACACGAGCGCGGAGCCGGCATTGTAGACGAACGGATTTCCGCCCGGTGGATTGGCCCCCGGATCGAGCTGCAGTGTTCCGTTCACGGTGAGCGTGCCGTTGTTCGAGAGACCCGCGAACGGTGCGGATCCGACCACTAGACGTGACCCGGAGGCGATCGTGAGGCTGAAGGTATTCCAGAGGCCGCCCGTCAAGTTCACTCCATTCGGGGTCTGGACCTGAACGTGCGCGTTGTTGTTGAAACTCCAACTTCCACCGCCGGGCGATCGGGTCATGGTCTGCGCGGCGGGACCATCGAACAAGATGGTCTGCGCCGAGGTGGGATTGAAATTGATGCCGCCCCCCGTCACGTGCACGTCGCCCCGAATGCGCACGTCGGTGATCTGGATGCGTGGCGTGCCCTGGGTGAGCGTGAGGTTGTCCATGATGAGCGGAGTGGTGCCGGTTGCCGCCGTGGGCGACAGGCTCGACGAGTTGATTTCAACGTCCGCGAACCGCCGGCCGGCGAGTGGCGGCAGCGTGTTGTTGGTCATGAGGTACAGGCTGCCGGCCTCGAAGACGACGACTGCGTTCGGTGAAGCGGCCCCGAACACGTCCCCTGCCCCGCTCGCCCGATACACCGAGCCCGAGCGAAATACGACGCTGGCCGGACTCGTGGCGCCGAAGGGCGTTCCGTTGTTGGTGTACTCCGCCTGGCTGCCGGAATCGAATACGAGCGAGGAGTCGTCCGTCGCCAGAACGCGCCCGTTTGTACCGGACAACAGCAGGTTCCCCGAGAATCGACCGGTCGCCCCCGCCGCCAATTGAATGGCGAAGACGTTGGAGCTCGTGGCATTCACGAGCAGTTCGTTCCCGGCCGGAACGTCGAGATCCTCCCCCGTGCCGCCGGAAATCGTGAGCGTGGCGGGACCGGGAGTGAGTCCGAACAAGCTCGCGAATCCGCTGTTTCTCACCTTCAACTGCCCGATGGTCTGTGTCGGCACCGCGGTGACCGTGATGCTGGGCGTGATCGCCGCGTCGAAGAGGATCACATCGTTCGATGCGGGAGTGGTTCGAGCCGGCGTCCAGTTGGACGCCGTGCTCCAGCTCGTTCCAGGCGCGCCGATCCACGTGTAGGTCGTCTGCGCGTGGGCACGCGAGGGCAGAAGCAGGGCGAGCGCGAGGGCGAACGCGCCCGATGCTCGGTCGAACCAGCGGCGAGACAGGAAGGGAGTGGAGGTCGTCATGGCGGCCCTCGGGATGGATTGCGAGGGATCCGATGGCCGCTGAAGAACGCCCAACGCGATCCCCGCGAGACAGGGCGACACGCGGGGGGGCGAGCGTCCACGGGAGGGATTGTCTCGAATCCGCGCGAACTTGAACAGACAATACGCATGCGTTCGCCGGGCGCGCCGAGTCAACTCTCGGGAGTTCCTCCGGGATCCCGGGCCCGGACGGGCTTCGAGCAAGTCGGAACGGCGCCGGGTCGCCCCGGCGCCGTTCTTCAGGTTCGCGCGGGCCGGAGCCCGCCTGTCGCTACATGTGCGCGATGATGTTGTCCCCGAACTCGGAGCACTTGATCTCGGTGGCGCCTTCCATCTGGCGGGCGAAATCGTACGTCACGCGCTTGCTGCCGATGGCGCCGTCCATGCCCTTCAGGATCAGGTCGGCGGCCTCGTTCCAGCCCAGGTAGCGCAGCATCATCTCGCCCGACAGCACGACCGAACCCGGGTTGACCTTGTCCAGGTCGGCGTACTTGGGCGCCGTGCCGTGCGTGGCCTCGAACACGGCGTGCCCGGTCAGGTAGTTGATGTTGCCGCCGGGCGCGATGCCGATGCCGCCGACCTGCGCGGCCAGGGCGTCCGACAGGTAGTCGCCATTCAGGTTGAGCGTGGCGATCACGTCGAAGTCCTCGGGGCGCGTGAGCACCTGCTGCAGCGTGATGTCGGCGAT
>JADLGX010000312.1 GCA_020849095.1 Candidatus Eiseniibacteriota bacterium | reverse complement strand
CTCGGCGAAGAGGCCGACCTCGACTACCTGCCCGGCGACATGCAGGGCGGCGCCATTCGCGTCACCCCGCTCGGCGCCACCAGCCGCACGGCGCTGTTCGCGGGCGGCGACCTGCTCGAGGAGCCGCACACGGTCGCGTACGCGCTCGGCTCGGGCAAGCGCGCCGCGATCGGTATCGACCACTACCTGCGCATGCTCTCCGGTGAGGACGCCGACAGCGTCGAGGTGGGCGAGCTGCGGCTGGGACCCGAAGGCAACCTGTCCATGACGCGCTGGCTCGAGGACGATCCCGTGCTGCGGGTGAATCCCGCCAACGAAGTGGTGCGCATCGCCGACCTCAACATGGCGCAGTTCACTCACACGCGCCGCTCCGAGGACGTGCTGCGGCCGGCGTGGGAGACGCGCCACGACTTCGGCGAGGCCAACCTGGGGCTGGCCCCGGACGACGCCGTGGCGGAGGCCAAGCGCTGCTTCAACTGCGCGGTGTGCAACAGCTGCGAGGTGTGCCTGATCTTCTGCCCCGACGTCTCGATCTCGCGCCGCGAGGACGGACGCTTCGACATCGCCTACGACTACTGCAAGGGCTGCGGGCTGTGCGCCGCCGAATGCCCGCGCGGGGCCATCACCATGACGCGGGAGGGACTGTGAAAAAGGTCATCGTGGGCAACCACGCCGTGTCCTGGGGCGTGTCGCTCGCCCGGGCCGAAGTGATCGCGGCATACCCGATCACGCCGCAGACGCAGATCGTCGAGGAGCTGGCCGAGATGTGCGATGACGGCCGGCTCGCGGCGCGGTTCATCAAGGTGGAGTCCGAGCACTCGGCGATGGCGGCCTGCATCGGCGCCGCCGCGACCGGGGTGCGCACGTTCACCGCCACGTCGTCGCAGGGACTCCTGCTGATGCACGAGCTGCTGCACTGGGCGGGGCTCGGGCGGCTGCCGATCGTGATGGCGGACATCAACCGCGCGGTCGCGCCCGGCTGGAACATCTGGACCGACCAGAACGACACGCTGGCCCAGCGCGACACCGGCTGGGTGCAGCTGTACTGCGAGAACAACCAGGAGGTGCTCGACACCACCGTGCAGGCGTTCGCGCTGGCCGAAAAGCTCAGCCTGCCCGTGATGATCGTGCTCGACGCCTTCTTCCTGTCACACACGTCGGAGCCGGTGGACATCCCGGAGCCGGCCGACGTGGACGCGTTCCTGTCCCGGCGCGACGCGGCGCTCAAGCTGGACACCTCCGATCCGCACGCGTTCGGCGCGCTGACCACGCCGGCCGTGTACATGGAGATGCGCAAGCGCCAGCAGGAGGCGTTCGACCGCGTGCTCGAGACCTACCAGCTCATCGACGCCGACTGGGACCGCCGTTTCGGGCGGTCGTGGAGCGCGATCGAGTCCTACCGCACCGAGGACGCCGACACCGTGCTGGTCACTTCGGGCACGATCACCTCGACCGCCCGCTACGTGATCAACGAGCGGCGCGAGCGCGGCGAAAAGGTGGGCCTGCTCAAGATCAAGATGTTCCGCCCGTTCCCGACCGCGGCGCTGCGCCGGGCGCTGGCCGGCATTCCCAAGCTGGCCGTGCTCGACCGCAACATCTCGCCGGGCCACGGCGGCATCTTCGCCGAGGAGCTGCGCTCGGCGCTCTACGACCTGCCGGCCGACCGCCGGCCGCGCATCGACGGCTACGTGCTGGGACTGGGCGGGCGCGACGTGACGCCGGACGTGATCGGCGAATGCCTCGACGCCACGCGCGGCAACGACGGCGCCTCGTCCTCGCGTGAGGACATCTGGGTGGGGGTGAAGCCATGACGCAGATCCCGCTGAAGGAGATCATGCCCAACGGCGAGTTCCTCGAGTCGGGACACCTCGCGTGTCCCGGCTGTGGCGCCTCGCTGTCGATGAGAATGGTGCTCAAGGCGATGGGCGAAAAGACCATCGTGGCGCTGCCCGCCTGCTGCTGGAGCATCATCGCGGGGCCGTATCCGCAGTCCTCGCTCAAGCTGCCCCTGTACCACAGCGCCTTCGAGACCGGCGCGTCGGTGGCGTCGGGCATCAAGGCGGCGCTGCTCGCGCGCGGCGACACCGAGACCACGGTGCTCGCGTGGGCGGGCGACGGCGGCACGTTCGACATCGGCCTGCAGGCGCTGTCGGGCGCGGCCGAGCGCAACGAGGACTTCCTCTACGTCTGCTACGACAACGAGGCGTACATGAACACCGGCATCCAGCGCTCGTCCGCCACGCCGCTCGGCGCGTGGACCACGACGACGCCGGGATCCCATCCCGAGGGACGGCCCAAGAAGGACATCCTCGCGATTCTCGCCGCCCACCGCATTCCGTACGCGGCGAGCGCGACCGTGGCGTATCCCGAGGACCTGCTCGCCAAGGTGCGCAAGGCCAAGTCGATCCGCGGAACCCGGTTCCTGCACCTGCTCGCGCCCTGCCCTCCGGGCTGGAAGACGGGCGACGACGAGACCATCGAGCTGGCGCGCATGGCGGTTCGCGCGCGCATCTTCCCGCTGGTCGAGATCGAGAACGGCGAGACGTGGCGCATCACCGTGGACAGCCCGGGCGACCCGGTCGGGCCGTACCTGGCGAAGCAGGGAAGGTTCAAGCACCTGGGCCGCGAGGACGCGGCGGCGATCCAGGCGGGGGTGGATGCGCGCTGGAAGGCGCTTCAGCGCCGGGTGGCCGGCAGCTGACGGCTGCAGGTCCATAGCGCGAAAGGCGCGTCACGACCGGGAGTCGTGGCGCGCCTGACTGTTCCTGCCGCGGCCCTCAGTACTTTTCGTAGCTCTTCTCTTCCAGGATCTCCGAGCCCAGTTCCACGTTGAGCTCGCGCTTGATCGCGGCGCGGCGGTCGTTGGTCACGTAGACCGAGCGCGCCAGCTCCACGAACTCCGCGTCGAACGCCCGGGCCGACTCCTTCACCCGGATGCGGTCCTCGATCTCCCAGAGCGCCTCGTTCACCTGCTTGAGCGCGGCCACCAGCGCGCTCACGTCGCGCGCGGAGAGGGGCGAGGCGCCCCAGGTCTCGCGCAGGAGCGTCAGCTCGCGCGTGACGTTGGCGAGCTTGGCCGGGTCGGTCATGCGCTCGGACTTGATCTCGAGAATGGTGAGCTTGTCGAGGAACTCGCCGGGCGAGGTCTGGACGTTGAGCAGCATGACGGCGCGGTCTCCGGGAGCGGAAGGAAGGAGCCTGGAACGGCCGCCAGCATAGTCGCGGCGGCCCTCACGGGGCCACCGGCCGTCCGGCTTGCCCCGGGACCGCTTCTCGGGCCAAACTGCGGTCCGTACTCTTTCCGAGCCTCTTCACGACGTCACGACCGCACAGGGAACTCCATGGGACGCATTTTCGAGACTCGCAAGGCCACGATGTTCGCGCGCTGGGACAAGATGTCGAAGGCGTTCTCGCGCATCGGCAAGGAAGTCACCATCGCGGTGAAGAAGGGCGGCCCGGACGTCGCCAACAATCCCGCGCTTCGCCGTGTCATGCAGAACGCGCGCGCCGTGAACATGCCCAAGGACAAGATCGAGGCCGCGATCAAGAAGGCCTCCGGCCAGGGCGCCGCGGACTACGAGGAGATCCTGTACGAGGGGTACGGACCGCACGGGATCGCCGTGCTGGTGGAGTGCGCGACCGACAACCCGACGCGCACCGTGGCCAACGTCCGCGCCGGCTTCGTGCACAACGGCGGCAACATGGCGACCACCGGCAGCGTCGCGTTCCAGTTCAAGCGCATGGGCGTGTTCCGGCTCAAGCCCGAGGGGCTCGACGCGGAGTCGCTCGAACTGGAGCTGATCGACTTCGGCCTGGAGGAAATGGGCGAGGGCGTCGGCGAAAAGGGCGACGCGCAGCTGATCGTGCGCTGCGCCTTCAACGAGTTCGGCAACCTTCAGAAGGCGCTCGAGGACCGCAAGATCACGCCGATCTCGGCCGAGCACGAGTACATCCCCGCCACCATGACCGAACTGCCCGAGGACCAGGCGACGGCCGTGCTCAAGATGATCGACAAGCTCGAGCAGGACGACGACGTGCAGAAGGTCTATCACAACCTCGGGTAGCCCGAGGGACGCCTACCAGCGGATCGCGCAGCCTCCCCACGCGAAGCCGGCCCCGAATGCCGCGAGCACGATCAGGTCGCCGCGGTTCACGAGGCCGGCTTCGCGCGCTTCGGTCAGCGCGATCGGGATGCTGGCCGCGGTGGTGTTGCCGTAGCGCTGCACGTTCTGGAAGACCTTCTCGTGGGCGATGCCCAGCCGTTGCACCACGGCGTCGCTGATGCGCTGGTTGGCCTGGTGCGGAACGACCAGGTCGACGTCCGCGAGCGTGTGGCCGGAGGCCACAAGTACCTCGTTTATCACCTCGGGAAAGCGCGTCGTGGCGTTCTTGAACACCTGGCGGCCGTTCATGCGCGGCAGCTGCTGGCCGGCCTCGAGCATGGCCTGCGTCACGCGGCCGGGCACGCGCGACGACGGCGCCTCGCACCACAGGTCGCGCGCGAACTGGCCGTCGGAGTGCAGCGCCCAGGACAGGATGCCGCTGCCGTCGGTGCTGGGCTCCACCACCGCGGCGCCGGCGCCGTCGCCGAAGAGCACCGCCATGTCGCGCCCCTCGGTGCGCAGGTCGAGCCCCGTGCTCTGCACCTCGGCCCCGATGACCAGCACGCACTTGTACTGCCCCATGCGGATGAAGGCGTCGGCCACGCTGAGCGAGTAGATGAACCCGCTGCAGGCGTTGCGCACGTCGAGGGCGCCCACGTTCCCGAGGCCCAGCTTCTCCTGCACGATCACGCCGTTGCCGGGGAACATCCAGTCGCTGGTCGTGGTGGCGAAGACGACGAAGTCCACGTCGGCGGGGGTGCGGCCGGCGTCGGCCAGCGCCTTGCGCGCGGCCTCGATGCCGAGGTCGGAGGAGCCCACGTCGCCTTCGACGAAGTGGCGCTCGCGGATGCCGGTGCGCTCGACGATCCACGCGTCGGTGGTGTCCATGATCTTTTCGAGGTCGTGGTTGGTCACGACGCGCGGCGGAACGTGGAACCCGATACCGGTGATGCGCGAGCGAATCATGCCTGCCTCCATTGGGACCCTCGGGGTCACGCAGTGTTGCCGACCCGGGCTCGGCAGGTCAACGGCCGGGGAGCGTGGACGCCCGGCGCAGCCGCACCATGGGATCGTCGCCCCGCTCGATCATCTCGGCGTGCAGCGCGAGCAGCCGCTTGGTCTCCACGATGAGCCCCGCGCGCCTCGAGGGGGGGCCCGCGAAGGCGGCGGTCAGCAGCGAGTGCACCGTCTCGACCGCGGCGACGGCATGCAGGTGCCGCTCGCGCGGCGCCAGGCCGGGAGCGCGCGCCTCCATGATGTGCTCGACCTGCAGCGTGGCGGCGTCGTGCAGCACGCCGCAGGCGCCATCCGGGGCGCCGGGCCGGTCGATCGCATGGAAGACGTGCGAGTAGGCGGGGGAGCGGCGAAAGAACTCGACGAGCGGGTCCACGATGGCGTCCACCATGTCGGCGACCGGCAGCGTGCGCAGTTCCGGCTGCGTCGAGTACTCGGTCAGCGGGCGCATGACGGCCATGTAGCGCTCGGCGAGCGCCCCGATGATGGCCTCCTTGCTCGCGAAGAAGTGGTAGAGCGAGCTCATGCTGGCCCCGGCGCGCTCGGCGACCGCGTTGGTGCTCATCCGTTCGATGCCCACCTCGACGATCACCTGCTCGGCGGCATCGAGCAGTTCCTCGATGCGCCTCTGGCCGCGGTCCTGCCGGGGCTCGCGGCGGGCGGCGGACTTGCCGGCGCGCACCCGGGGGCGCGCGGCAGGCTTGCGCGTGGTGCGTCGGGTCATGGGAAGGCGGTTCCTCTGCGGGCGGGTTCGGGGTGTTGCCGGTTCACGGAGTCAGGTTCGGCCCCGGCCCGTGAAAATACAAGTGGAATCTTTGCTCCACTCGTGCCATCGTAACTGGAGCGAAAGCACCAGTTCATCCGCGGCGCCGGTTCGGCCGGCCCGAGCAGACGGATTTCGAAGGAGGAAGACCGTGAGGGAAGCATCGAATGGCCCGAGCGCCGTTCGCGCCGGCGTGATCGCGGCCCTGCTGCTGGCGGCGGCGCTGCCGTCGCAGGCCGCGGAATCGCTCGACGCGCTCGTGACCGAAGGGCTGCGGTCGAGCCGCACGCTCCGGTCGGAGCGGCTGCAACTGGAGCGCGCCCAGGCGGCGGTGGCCGAGGCGACCGGGATGTTCCTGCCCTCGGTGACCGTGAACGCCCGGCTGTCGGACCGCTCGGGCAACATCGTGGATTTCGGGCGGCTCATCAATCCCGCGTTCGCGGCTCTCAACCAGATCACGGGCAGCCCGTCGTTTCCCACGGACATCCGGCTGATGCAGCCGAGCCGGCAGGAGACCAGCGTGCGCGTGGCGATGCCGCTGGTGGACCCGCGGCTGCCGGCCGCGTGGCGCGTGCGCGCCGGCCTTCGCGACGCCCAGCGCGGCGCGACCGGGGCGGCGGCGCGCCGCGTGGCCGCGGACGTGCGAACCGGCTACCTGCAGTACGCCCGCGCCTCGCGGCTGGCCGGGCTGTACGACTCCACCCTGGTGCTGGTGGACGAGGCCGTGCGCGTGCAGGAGTCGCTGCTCGCCAACGGCAAGGCCACGCCCGACCAGGTGCTGCGCGCGCGCGCCGACCGCAGCGATGTGGCGCAGAAGCGCGCCGACGCCGCGCGTCTCGCGGACGCCGCGCGGCAGTTGCTCAACGTGCGGCTCGCGCGCCCGGTGGGCGCCGAACTGGCGCTGCTGGACGACTCCTCGCTCGGGCTGGACCTGCGCGTGTCGCTGGACTCCGCGCTCGCCTCCGCGCGCGCCGGGCGCGAAGAGCTGGCGCAGGCGCGCGGCGGCGTTCGCGCGGCGGCGGGCGCGAAGTCGCTGGCGAGCGCCACGTACTGGCCCAGCCTGGTGGCGGCGGTGGACTGGGGCGTGCAGGGCGAGGAGTACCGTTTCGAGCGCGGCGAGGACTATCGCGTCGCGTCGCTCGTGCTGCAGTGGACGCTGTTCAACGGCGGGCAGCGCGAGGCGCAGGTTCACGAGGCGGCGGCCGCGCTGCAGGGCGCTCGAACGCAGGCGGACGAGGCGGCGGCGCAGGTCGAGCTGGACGTGCGCGTCGCGTGGCAGGGAGCGGCGGTCGCGCGTGAGGCGCTGCAGGGCGCGCGTGAACGGCATGCTGCCGCGCGGCGCACGTGGGAGCTGGTCGCGAAGCGCCACGCGATCGGCGCCGCCTCGCTGCTGGAACTGCTGGACGCCCGCACCAACCTGACCAACGCCGGGCTCAACGACGTGTTCACCACCTACGACTACCGGGAGCGGTGCGCGGAACTCGACCGGGCCGCCGCTCTCTACCCCGGCCGGTCGCCGGAATCGGGAGGAATGTGATGGAGCGCCGCACGATCGAACGGGGTTTCTCGCTCGCGGGAGCGGCCGCGACGGCCGCCCTCGCCGCGCTGGCGCTGGCCGGCTGTTCGGGAAAGCAGGCCGGGACGCGCGCGCACGCCGCCCCGGCCGTCAAGGTGACGCTCGCGCCGGTGGACTCGGCGACGCTCGCCCGCCCGGTGCTCGCGAGCGGGCTGCTGTCGGGCAAGGAAGAGCTGCCGCTGTCGTTCAAGATCGGCGGCGTGGTCGCGCGCGTGGACGCCGAGGAGGGGCAGGTGGTGCGCGCCGGTCAGCGGCTGGCGCTGCTCGAGCAGGCGGAGATCGGCGCGCTGGTGGACAAGGCGCGCGCCGCGTTCGACAAGTCCGAGCGCGACCTGGCCCGCGCGCGGGCGCTGCACGCCGACAGCGTCGTGACGCGCGAGATGCTCGAGAACGCGCAGACGGGCCGCGACGTGGCGGCCAGCGACCTGCGCGCCGCGCAGTTCAACGCGCGCTACGCCTCCGTGGTGGCGCCCTCCGACGGCGTGGTGCTGCGCCGGCTCGCCGAGCCCGGCGCCACGGTGGCGCCCGGCACGCCGATCGTCCTGTTCGCCTCGTCCGCGCGCGGGCAGGTGGTGCGCGCCGGCGTGCCCGACCGCGACGTCGTGCGACTGGGCCCGGGCGACCCCGCCGTGGTGCGCTTCGGCGCGTGGCCGGACCGCGAGTGGAAGGGAACGGTCGTCACCGTGGGCGCAGCCGCCACGCCCGGCGTGGGCACCTACGACGTGGAGATCCGGCTCGACGAGCCCGTGCGGCTGGCCGAAGGCGGCGCGCAGGCGTCGGGGCTCGTGGCCGACGTCACGCTGCGCCCGGTTCGCGCGCAGGCGGTGAGGCTCGTGCCCATCGAGGCGCTGCTCGAGGGGGATTCGGACCGGGCGCACGTCTGGCTGCTCGACGCGAACGGCAGGCCCGAGCGCCGCGCCGTGCGCGTGGCCTACCTGGACGGTGACCGCGCGGCGATCTCGTCGGGACTCGAGGGCGTCACGTCGGTCGTCACCGGGGGCGCGGCCTACCTGACCGACGGCGCGCGCGCCGAGGTGGTCGCGCGATGAAGATCTCGGAGCTGGCGGTCCGGTATCCGCAGCTGACGATCGTGCTGTTCCTGATGGCGGTGGCGCTCGGGCTGTCGGCGCTGGGCAGCATTCCGCTCGCCGAAGACCCCACCTTTCCCATTTCCACCTACGCCGTGGTCGCGGTGTATCCGGGCGCGACGCCGGCGGACCTGGAACAGCTGGTGGTGGACAAGCTCGAGACGCGCTTCAACGAGCTGGACGACCTCAAGTCGCTCAAGACCACCATCGAGGACGGCGTCGCCGTGATCACGGTGGAGTTCGACGCGAGCACCGATCCGGACGCCAAGTACGACGAAGTCGTGCGCGAGGTGAACGCGCTGCGTCCCGACCTGCCGTCCGACCTCTACCGGCTCGAGGTGCAGAAGTTCGACCTGTCCAACGTGAACATCCTGCAGCTGGGGCTGGTGTCCGGGTCGCGGCCCTATGCGGAGCTCGAGGCCGAAAGCCGCCGGCTCGAGGAGCGGCTCGAAAAGGTGGCGGGCATCCGCACGGTCGAGCGCTGGGCCTACCCGGCGCGCGAGGTGCGCGTGGAGCTGGACCCGGCGCGGCTGGCGCAGCTGCGCATTCCGGCGGGCCGCGTGCTCGAGGCGATCGGCAGCGAGAACGCCAACATTCCCGGCGGCAGCGCCGACGCCGGCCCGCGCCGGTTCAGCGTCAAGACGAGCGGCAGCTATCGCAGCGCCGACGAGGTGCGCAACACCGTCGTCGCCGGGAACGGGCGCTCGATCGTCACGCTCGGCGACGTGGCCCGCGTCACGTGGGACCACGCCGACCTGCGCCACATCGGGCGCTGGAACGGCGAGCGCGCGGTGTTCGTGACCGCCAACATGAAGCCGGGGCAGCGCATCAACGCCGTGCGCGACGGCGTCTGGCGCGAGCTGGACTCCTACGAAAAGTCGCTGCCCGCGGGCATGAAGCTGGTTCGCCCGTTCGACCAGAGCCGCAACGTGAACCACCGGCTCGCCCGCCTGGGCGAGGACTTCGCGCTCGCCATCCTGCTGGTGCTGGTGACGCTGCTGCCGCTGGGCACGCGCGCGTCGCTCGTGGTGATGATCTCGATTCCGCTGTCGCTGGCGATCGGCGTGGCGCTGCTGCAGCTGACCGGTTTCAGCATCAACCAGCTCAGCATCGTCGGGTTCGTGATCGCGCTGGGCCTGCTGGTGGACGACTCCATCGTGGTGGT
>JADLGX010000311.1 GCA_020849095.1 Candidatus Eiseniibacteriota bacterium | reverse complement strand
GCGAGGAGATCCTCGAGCTGCTCGAGCGGCTCAACACCGAGTTCAAGAAGACCATCGTCATGGTCACCCACGACCCGCACGCCGCCGAGCGAGCGCACCGGCTGGTGCACCTCGACAAGGGCGTGCTGACGGCCTGAGGGCGAAAGGAACGGCCATGCTGCAGCTCGTGCTCATCAACCTGTTCCGCAACCCCCTGCGCAGCGCGCTCACGATGGGAAGCGTGCTCGTCGCGCTGTTCCTGTACAGCTCGCTCGGCGCCATTCTCGATTCGCTGCAGGCCACGGCGGATTCCGGCAGCCGCGAGCGCCTCGCCACCCGGCACGCGATCGCGCTGACCAACTTCCTGCCCTACAGCTACAAGGACCGCATCGCGGCCCTGCCCGGCGTGAAGCGCGTATGCACGCAGGTGTGGTTCGGCGGACTGCTGGCCGGCGAACGCCGCCGCATCACGCAGTTCGCCGTGGACGACGACTTCTGGCCCATGTACGCCAGGGACCTGCGCATCGTGGAATGGAGCGAGCCGCAGGTGGCCACGGCCGTGCCCGCCGACCACGACCCGCACCTGGCCGCGTACCACGCTGAGCGCACGGCTTGCATCGTGGGCCGGGGCGTGATGAAGAAGCAGGGCTGGAAGGTCGGGCAGACCATACATCTACAAGGCACGCGATACCGGGGCTCGTGGGACATGGTCATTCGCGGCGTGTACGTGAAGCTGCCGGGCGGCTCGTGGAACGAGGACCTGATCTTGTTCCACAACGAGTACCTGGTCGAGAAGGGCATGGGCGGCCAGGCCGTGACGGGCGTGTTCAAGATCGAGCTGCCCGATCCCACGCAGTCCGCGGCCATCGCCAAGCAGATCGACGCGCTGTTCGAGAACTCGGACAACGCCACCAAGACCGAGAGCGAGCAGGCGTTCGGCGCCGGCTTCATCAGCATGTTCGGCAACGTGCCCTTCGCGCTGCGCGTGATCGGGCTGGCGGTGGTGTTCACCATCCTGGTGATCTCGGCCAACACGATGGTGATGGCCGTGCGCGAGCGCACCAGCGAGATCGCGGTGCTCAAGACGCTGGGCTTCACCGACGGCGCGGTGTTCGCGCTGGTCGTGGCCGAGGCGGCCATCCTGACCACGGGCGGCGGCATCGCCGGCGCGCTGATCGCCAAGTTCGGCCTGCAGGGCCGGCCGCTCGCGTTCATTCCCGCCATGACGATCACGTGGGCCACGGTCGGCACCGCCATCGCCATTGCGGTGGGACTCGGCGCCGTGAGCGGCTTCATTCCGGCCTGGCAGGCGTCGCGCCTGCGCATCGTGGACGCGCTGCGGCGCGTGGACTAGGAAGGACACCCCCATGGCCATCCCGTTCGTCTACAACGTCCGCAGCGTCGCCCAGCGGCCGGTCGCCATGCTCACCACGGCGATCGGTGTCGGGCTGACCATTGCCGTGCTTCTCGCCGCCATGGCGCTGGCCGAGGGCTTCCGCTCCACGCTCGCCTCCACCGGCTCGCCCGACAACGTGCTCGTGCTGCGCGAGGGCGCCGAGAGCGAGGTCACGAGCGGGCTCAGCTTCGACATGGCGTCCATCCTGCGCGCCCACTCCAACGTGGCGCTCGCCGCCGGTGGCGGCCCGCTCGCGAGCTTCGAGATGGTGACCACGGTCAACCTGCCGCGCGTGGGGCAGATGGGCGCGTCCAACATCAAGGTGCGCGGCGTGAACATGGACGATATCGGCATGCGCACCACGCCCACGATCGTCGAGGGCCGGACGTTCACGCCCGGCACGGACGAGATCATCGTGGGCGATCGCATTTCTTCGCGATTCGTGGACTGCCGGGTGGGCGACGAGGTCAAGCTGCAGAAGCGCCCGTTCAAGGTGGTGGGCCGTTTCACCACCGGGGGCTCGTCGTTCGAGTCCGAGATCTGGGGTGACGCGCGCGTGCTGATGCCGGTGTTCCACCGCGAGGGCGGCTACCAGATGGGTGTGCTGCGCATGAAGGATCCCGCGGCGTTCGAGGCGATGAAGCAGGAATGGGAGTCGGACCCGCGGCTGGGCGTGCACGCGCAGCGCGAGCGCGACTTCTACGAAAGCCAGTCGGCGACGACGACGGGCATGATTCGCGGGCTGGGCATCTTCATCACGGTGATCATGGCGATCGGCGCGTTGTTCGGCGCGGCCAACACGATGTTCGCGGCGGTGGCCAACCGCGGGCGCGAGATCGCGACGCTGCTGGTGCTGGGGTTCAGTCCGCTGGCGGTGATGACGTCGTTCGTGCTGGAGTCGGCGATGGTGGCGCTGGTGGGGGGAGCGCTGGGCTGTGTGCTGGCGCTGCCGATCAACGGGATCACGACTTCGACGACGAACTTCCAGTCGTTCTCGGAGGTGGCGTTCCAGTTCCGCGTGACGCCGCAGTTGCTGATCGCGGCACTCGTGTTCTCGGCGGTCCTCGGAGCGCTCGGCGGCTTCTTCCCCGCCCTTCGCGCGGCGAACCAGCCCTTGGCTCGCGGACTTCGCGGCGGCTGATCGCTCCTTTCCTCTCCTGGGCAGGCAGCGCTCGTCACCCGGCATTCAGCGCCGTGACCCGGGATTCAGCGCCGAGGACCGGGGGCACGGGGGCCGGAATCGCGACCAGGTACCCGTCGCTCCCCCCGCCTCCCGAGAGTCCCGTCCCCTCGCTCTCGCCCTCGTCGCGATTCCGGCCCCCGCACCCCCT
>JADLGX010000310.1 GCA_020849095.1 Candidatus Eiseniibacteriota bacterium | reverse complement strand
GCGAAGTCGGTCTCGCGGTACTGAACGCAGTACTCGTGCGCCGGAAAGCTGCCCTGCGCCGAGATCTCGAAGTCGGTTCCGTCCGCCATCCCCGCCGACTCGAGCACGTCCTGGATGATCTCGGGCGTCGTCATGTCCTGGAAGATGCAGCTGTCCTGGCGCAGCCCCAGCGTCCACAGGCTGGGAACGATGGTGGCGCCGTAGTGCGTCTGCGCCTCCTCGCTGCCCGTGACCTCGAAGCGGGACACGATGCCGTGCACGAACCGCTGCGCGTCGTCGGTCTCCATGGTCAGGAGCGCCGGCTTGCCGATGACCTCCTCGAAGTCGATGTCCGCATCCGGACTCACGAGATCGACGTGGTAGTCGAACAGCTGCGACATTCCCTCGCTGCCGTGAAACGACAGCAGGCGGATCTCGCTCGACACACCTTCGATGCTGATGGTGAAGAGGTCGGTACCCGGCATGTCAGGCTCCCTTCGTCTCGGCCTCGATGAACTCCACCTGGAAGCTTTCGTCTTCGGCCACGGTCATGCGGACCGCGCCGGGCAGAGGGCCGCTGGCCATGCGCTCGAGCAGAGCGGACGACAGCATGGGCAGCAGCGTCTGGGTGATGATGTGGTCGATGTTGCGCGCGCCGGTCTCCACCTCGGTGCAGCGGCGCGTGATCACGTCGATCATCTTTTCGTCCAGCACCAGCGACATCTTGTGGCTGTCGCGCAGGCGGCCTTCGATCTTGCGCAGCTTGAGCCGCACGATGTCGGCCAGGAACTCGGGCGCCAGGGTGAGGAAAGGCACGATCTCGATGCGCGCGAGCAGCGCCGGCTTGAACCACGCCGACAGCGCCGGACGAATCGCCGCCACCAGTTCCTCGCGCGTCGGCTTCACGGGCGAGCTGCACATCTGGGTGATCGTGTCGGTGGCCAGGTTGCTGGTCAGGAACACGATCGTGTTCTTGAAGTCGATCACGCGCCCCTCGCCGTCGGCGAGCACGCCCTTGTCGAACACCTGATAGAAGAGATTGAGCACCTCGGGATCGGCCTTCTCGACCTCGTCGAGCAGCACGACCGAGTACGGGCGCTGGCGCACGGCGTTGGTCAGCACGCCGCCCTCGCCGTAGCCCACGTAGCCCGCGCCCGTGCCGATCAGGCGCGAGACGCTGTGCTTCTCCTGGAACTCCGACATGTTCACGACCGTCAGGAAGCGGTCGCCGCCGAACATGAGGTCGGCCACGGTCGTCGCCAGCTCGGTCTTGCCCACGCCGGACGGTCCCACGAACAGGAACACGCCGATCGGCGTCTGCGGGTTCTTGAGGCCCGCGCGCGCGGCACGCAGCCCGCGGTCCACGGCCTCGATCGCGTGGTCCTGGCCCTTGAGCCGCTCGGCGACGCGCGACGCGAACTGCAGCGTCGAAGTGGCCTCGTCCTTCATCATCTTGCCGACCGGAATGCCGGTCCAGCTCTCGACCACCTGCGCGACGAGGCGCGCGTCCACGTCGAGCGGCACGAGCGGCGAGTCGCCCTGCACGGCCGTCATCTCGGCGAGCGCGGCGTCCAGCTCCGCCTGCGGCGGGGCCTCGCCGCCCTTTTCGGCGGCCTCCTCGACCTTGGCGCGCAGCGCGAGCACCTTTTCGACGACCGCCTTCTCCTTGTGGAAGCGCTCGACCAGCTCGTCACGCTGCACCGTGAGCGTGGCCAGCTGCGCCTCGAGCTCGGCGATGCGTTCGCCGCCGCCCTGCATGGCGTTCATGCGCGCGTCGCTCTTGAGCGCGTCGCGCTCCTTGCCGATCGCGTGCATGTTGCGCTCGAGCTGGTCCACGGCCTCGGGACGCGCGGCGCGGCCGATCTTGACGCGAGCGCCGGCGGTGTCGAGCAGGTCCACGGCCTTGTCGGGCAGCTGGCGCCCGGCGATGTAGCGGCTCGACAGCTGCGCCGCCGCCACGACGCCCTCGTCCAGGATGCGCACGCCGTGCGCCTTTTCGTACTGCTCGCGCAGGCCGCGCATCATGACGATGGCGTCCTCGGCCGAGGGCTCGTCCAGCTTGACCAGCTGGAAACGGCGCTCGAGCGCGGGGTCCTTCTCGAAGTACTTCTTGTACTCGCTCCACGTGGTGGCGGCAATGGTTCGCAGCTCGCCGCGCGCGAGCGCCGGCTTGAGCAGGTTGGCCGCGTCGCCCGTGCCGGCGGCGCCACCGGCGCCGATCAGCGTGTGCGCCTCGTCGATGAACGTGATGATCGGGGTGGAGGAGCCCTTCACCTCGGCGATCACGTTCTTGAGCCGGTTCTCGAACTCGCCCTTCACGCTCGCGCCGGCCTGCAGCAGGCCCAGGTCGAGCGACAGCAGCCGCACGTTCTTGAGGCTGTCGGGCACGTCGCCCTGGATGATGCGCAGCGCGAGCCCCTCGACGACGGCGGTCTTGCCCACGCCGGGCTCGCCGACGCAGATGGGGTTGTTCTTCCGGCGCCGCGACAGGATGTCGATCATCTGGCGGATTTCGCGATCACGCCCGCACACGGGATCGATCTGCCCCTTGGAGGCCTTGTCGGTGAAGTCGATCATGAAGCGCGCAATGGCCGAGTCGCCCGCCGGAGCGCCGCCGGGGCCGCCCGCCGCCGCGCCGCCCGGTGCGCCGCCGCCCACCGCAGGCATCGCCGCGAGCACTTCGGCGTTCTCGCGCGAAGTCGCGGTGATCGAGTCCATGTCGCGCGCCAGCTCGTCGAGCCGGATCTGCTCGAACAGCGACGAGAAGTCCTCGCCCGAGTAGCGCTCGCTCTGCGCCGCGAACGTGGCCAGCAGCACGCCCGAGCGGATCGTCGGGTGCCCCATCGTGAGCGAGGCGCCCATCCACGAGTCGCGGATGAGCGACTGCAGCATGTTGCTGAACGTGGGCTTGCCGGGGTTGCCGGAGCGCATCATGTCGAGCGCCTTTTGCAGCGAGCGCTGCAGGATCACCTGCGACACCTCGAAGTGGCGCAGGATCGGCACCACGTCGGCGCCCGGGTCGTCGAGCAGCTGGATCAGCCAGTGCTCCACCGTGACCTCGTAGTGCCCGGCGGTCATGCAGCGGCCGACCGCGCCCTCGAGCGTCTTGCGGAGCGTCGGGTCCAGCTTGCGCATCAACGACTTGAAATCGATCTGCATGAAGTGCGTCTCCCCTATGCCGCGTGCGCGGTCTTGGTTCCGGACGGGTCCGGGACTCCGGGACGAGGAGCGCGGAAGCGGGAAACCCCTTCGCGCCCGTCGGTCGGTGATATCCACGTGGTCTGGCCGAGACGCTGTCCGCTTTCCGGGTCGAGCCGGGCGGCGGGTCGTTGGTCGGCGTGCAGGTGCAGCTCGATGTCGAAATCCAGCGGGTCCTTCACGTAAAGCCGGATCAGTGCGGCCAGCTGGGTGAACTGCTCCTCACCCGGCAGGAAGCCCTTGAACTCGCGGTGTCCCATGGGCCCCATCGCCACGCGGAACGCCGAACTGCTGTCCACGCGCGACGTGCCGATGCAGGTGTCGCGGCCGAGTCCGCTCATGGCCCGGTCGGGCCGCGGCTGCGTGTCGCGCGGAGACGACAGGAACAGCTGCTGGTCCTCGGGAATCGCCATGCGCCGCGCAATACAGCAGGTCACGCGGACATCGGTGCCCGGAAAGCAGGCGCGCAGCAGCTCCTCGAGGCCGTTGGCCGAGCGGTTGCGCGCGGCGAACATGCCCAGCCCGCGCAGCATGTGGCGCAGCGTGATGCCGGACTCCTGGCGCAGCTCGGGCGAATCCAGCCCCACCATGGCCAGCATGCGGGAGGTGAACTCGTCCCCTCCCGCGACGTCGAAGCGCAGCGCGTGCCGGTACTTTTCGCGCGCGCGAAACTGGAACGACAGCATGCGGTGCTCGAACATGCCGAGAAAGTCGCGGACGCGCATGCCCTCGGGATCCTGGATCTCCCAGAGCACTTCCTGCACGTAGTGCAGCGGCAGGGGCGAAGCGGTGCCGAGCAGCCCCATGAAGTTCACGGTGACCGTGGCCTTGGACACCCCTCCTGGGCCCGCTTCCCACTCGACCGCCTCGATCTCCGAGGCGGGGAATCCCATGGACGGGTTGGAGCGGAACGTGACGCGCTCGTCCTCGGGATTGCCCGCGTCGCCGGGGCGCAGCGGCGGCTTCGTCGCGTCGATCAGCTCGCGCACGAGCGACTGGAAGTCGTAGACGTGCGCTGGGTGGCGGGTCGCGTCGCTCACAGGTGTTCCCGTCCCAGCCGCGGCGCCCACACCAGCGGCAGCCGGCCGGCGTCGTAGCGCACGTGCAGCTGGGTGAACGTGTTGATTCCCGCGTGGCTTGCCAGGTACTCGTCGAGCACGCTGCCGAACAGGAACAGCTGGCCGATGCCCTCGAACGGATCGGGGTCCACGTCGAGCGTGACGCGCGTGCCGCGGATCATGCCGCCGCCGTACAGGCGGTCCACCGGAGTGGGCGTGACGGCGCGCAGCCCGCGGATGCGGCGCTGCACGTCGCGCGTGGTGCGCTCGTCCTGCCCGCCCATCACGAAGCCCTTCTCGGCGCGGCTCGGCGTGCCCGCGTTGATCGCGGCCATCAGCTCGAGCGTCGCGCGCAGCGCGTCGGCGGACGAGAACGCCAGCTGGTTGGCGCTCATGAGCGACAACAGCCTCCACAGCATGCCGATCCGCAGCGGCGGCTCCACCTGCGGCGTGGGCTTGGTGATGTTCTCGAACGACGCCACCGCCGGGCTCGAGTCCGACGTGCCCTTGAGCATGCCCACGTCGAGCGCACCCACGTTGCGGCCGTTGGTGCACGTCAGCTCGAAGCTGGCGACGCCCTCGAGCATGGCGCGCGAGCGCCCGTCCGGCTGCACCAGCGTGACCCAGGTCTGGAAGCTCTCGTGGTCGGCGCCCAACTGGCGGCGCACCGTGAAGTAGGCGGGCGCCTCGCGAAACACGTCGGGCGAGAACGAGTAGAACCACGGCACCGGCCGCTCCACGCGGTCGGCGCCGCGAACGGTCATGCCGTCCACCGAGAACACGTCGAGGCGCGACTGGTCACGGCCCTGCGGGCGGATCGGGTGGTGCGCCCGCGTGCCGTCGAGCGTCAGCGGCTCGCTGGAGTGCGCGAACAGGTTGATCACCGGCGTGCAGAACAGGCGGATGTCGCCCTTGCCCACGCGCATGGCCTGCGAAGGCTCGGTGTCGAACACCAGCCGCACGCTGAAGCGCGACTTCACCTGCGTGGGATCGAGCTTCTCGAGCCCCGTCAGGTCCACGAAGCCGAACTTCTGCGGAAACACGAAGTACTCCTGGAGCAGCCGGTAGCCGGGCGGCACTCCGTCCGGGTAGGGCAGCACCGCGTCCTCGCGGGCGAAGCCCACGGGCGCGACGCGCACGCTCACCGGCGTCTCGTCCTGGTCGCCCCACGCGGTGGCTTCCTTCACGTGGCGCAGCAGGTGGTGGTACAGCAGGCGCGAGTGGCGCGAGTCCTCGTGCAGGTACAGCCGCAGCGACGAAAGGTCGAGCGAGTCGATCTTGGCGCTCGCCATGAGCGAGAACTGCAGCACCAGGCTGCTCTCGCCGTTGCGCATCACCTCGAGCGCGGCCGAATCCAGTTCGATCGGGTGCAGCATGACGTCCCAGCAGGTGCGGAAGCGGTACTTGAGCGCGGCCGAGGAGTCCTCGCTGCAGACCTGCGAGCCGCGCGGCACCTTGACCGAGCCGCGCACCGCGCCCGGCTTGGGGCGGAACTGCTCGATCGCCAGCGACGGCACCGCGCGCAGGAAGTTCGGCCACAGCAGGTTGAACATGCCGTGCGTGAGCTCGGGAAAGTCGTCGTCCAGCGTCTGCCGCACCTGGGCCGCGAGAAACGCGAAGCCCTCGAGCAGGCGCTCGACGTCGGGATCCTGCCCCGGCTCGACCAGGTGGGCGGCCTCCTGGTGCGAGGCGCCGAACTCCTGGGCCAGCCGGCGGATGTAGTCGAGCTCTTCGTCGTAGTAGGAGGAACGCACGCTGTCAGTCCTTCACCGCGAGCCGGCCGCTCTCGTCGAGGCGAGTCTCGAAGCGGACGCGCGACTTGCGCCCGCCGGTGACGATGTCCGCGAGAATCTCGAAGCGCAGGAAAGTGGGGTCGTTCTCGTTCTTGGCGGCGAGCTTGACGCGCACGTTGTTCAGGCGCGGCTCGAACGAGGAAATGGACTCCTGGATCTCGGAGCACAGCGAGCGAAGCCCATCGGAGCTGCTGTGCAAAACGTCCTCGACGCTCGGGATGCCGTAGTCCGGCCGCGAGGGCGACGCGCCCTGGCGCGAGTTGAGCAGCCGCTCCAGGTTGCTCACGACGGAGCGGGTGAGGCGCCCATGGTCCGTCTCCACCGAACGGCGGTCCTCCCGTTCGGGGTTGCGGATGCGCTCGAGCAGACTGAGTTCGCGGGCCATGGGGTTCCGATCGAAGGAGCGGGCCGCGGGGAGCTTCCCCGCGGCCCTTCACTGCTAGGTCTGGGCGTCCCAGGTGTCCTGGTGCTCGACGCCGCCGTTCGTGTACGTCCACTTGATCGTGTGGAACACGAACGCGACTTCTTCCTGCGGCGGCTCCGACACACGGGCCGGAACGATCGCGTCGGGAATCCACATGCGCTGGCTGGCGATGCGGCCCTTGGTGATCGCGACCGTGAAGAACTGCTCGGTGGTGCCGTCACCGGTCGGGTTCGGGCGGAAGAACTTGAAGATGCCCTCGATGGCCTGGTTCTCGCAGAGCGCCTTGGCGATCATGGGGGTGCTCTTGTCGATGCGCTTGCGGATCAGGAGCGGCTGGTACTGACGGCGACCCGTCGCGAGGCCGCTGCCGGCTTCGCGCGAGGTGATCACGCCGGACTCGAAGAACACGCACTCGATCGAGTTCTCGCGGCCGAGCGACGTCTGGGTGCTGTCACCCTGAACGTCCGTGCCGTTCGTCTTGAGGTACAGATGTACGGTTTCCGCCATCTTGGTGGGCCTCCGTGGGTGACGGTTGTTTCGAAAGCGGGGAGCGCGTCACCCGACGCTCGCCGGACGGCCGGACCGGCCGCCCTCCCCGCTTCCGGGATGGGATATCAGGACGCCTTCTTGTCCAGCTTTCCGACCAGCGACAGCGTGAAGTCGGCGCCTTCGTACTTCATGTGAGGCACGACCTTGAGCCCGACCTTGTACCAGCCCACCTCGCCCGGGATCTCCTCGACGGTCACTTCCGCCATCTTCAGCGGGCGCGTCGCGACGACGTCGTCCGAGGGGTTTTCCATCGTGGTGATGTACGGCTTCAGCCACTCGTTCATCTCGCTCGTCAGCTTGGCCACGGACATGTTCTTGCCGATGGCTTCGCGCTGGATGACCTTGATGTAGTGCGCCAGGCGCGAGATGACGAAGATGTACGGCAGCCGCGTCGCCAGCTTGGCGTTGGTCTCGGCGGCCTTGCCCTTGGCGCTCTGGCCGAAATACGCCGGCTTCTGCGCGGAGTTGGCCGCGAAGAACGCCGCGTTGTCACTGCCCTTGCGCCAGCTGAGGCTCATGAAGCCCAGGTCCGACAGAGACAGGTCGAGCGAATCGCCGATCTGCACTTCGGTGGGGATCTTCATGGTGGCCGCGCCGCCCGAGTTGAACACGTGCACGGGCAGCTCCTCGACCGCACCACCGCCCTGCGGGCCGATGATGTTGGCGCACCAGCGGTACTTGGCGAACGCGTCGGTCAGCCGCGAGGCGAACGCGAACGCGGTGTTGCCCCACAGGTACTGGTCGTGCGAACCGGACACGGTCTCCTCGTACGCGAACTCCTTGACCGGCACGGTCTCGGCGCCATACGGCAGGCGCAGCAGCGTGCGCGGACAGGTGAGTCCGACGTAGCGGGAATCCTCGGAGTCGCGGAACGACCGCCAGCGCGCGTACTGCGGGCCCTCGAACGTGGACTTGACGTCCTTGATGGTCGCCAGTTCTTCGTACGAGTTCACGCCGAACATCTTGGGGCTCGTGCCCGAGAGGAACGGAGCGTGCGCCATGGCCGCCACGCTCGCGCAATACGCGAGCAGCTTGACGTCCTGCGGCGCGGCCGAGAACTCGTAGTTGCCCACGATCGCGCCGACGGGCTCGCCGCCGAACACGCCGTAGCCGCTGTCGTACACGTGCTTGTACATGCCCGTGCG
>JADLGX010000309.1 GCA_020849095.1 Candidatus Eiseniibacteriota bacterium | reverse complement strand
CGGGCGGCCGCCGATGAACATCGGCACGCTGCTCGAGATCGGGCTGCAGGCGCTCACGCGCAATCTCATGCGTTCGGCGCTGACCGTGCTGGGCATCGTGATCGGCGTGGCGGCCGTGATCGCGACGCTGGCCATTGGCCAGGGCGCGCGTGACGCGGTGCAGGCGCAGATCCGCACGCTGGGCGCCAACGTGATGACCGTGGTGCCCGGCACCGTGACCGCCGGCGGCGCGCGCATGGGCATGGGCGGCAACACCACGATGACGCCCGAGGATGCCGAAGCGATCACCAAGGAATGCTCCGCGGTGGTCGCCGTGTCGCCCAACGTGCGGCGAGGCGCGCAGGTGGTGTACGGCAACCAGAACTGGGGCACGACCGTTCAGGGCGTGGGGCCCGCGTACCTGGACATTCGCCAGTGGCCCGTGGACGACGGCGTGATGTTCACCGACTCCGACGTGCGTGGCACCGCGAAGGTGTGCGTGCTCGGCTCCAAGGTGCGCGACCAGTTGTTCGGCACCGAGGACCCGGTGGGCCAGACCGTGCGCATCAAGGACATCCCGTTCCGCGTGGTGGGCGTGCTCATCTACAAGGGCGGGCAGGGCATGGGCGGCGACCAGGACGACGTGGTGCTGATTCCCTGGACGACCGCGCAGCGCAAGCTGCTTGGCATCACGCATCTTCAGGGCATCAACGTGTCGGCCGCGAGCCAGGGCCAGGTGGAGCAGGCGAAGGACCAGATCACCCAGCTGCTGCGCCAGCGCCACAAGATCCGCGAAGGGGAGAACGACGACTTCTTCCTGTACACGCAGCTCGACATCGCCAGCACGGCCGAGTCCACCAGCAAGGTGATGACCACGCTGCTGGCGAGCATCGCCGCCGTGTCGCTGCTGGTGGGCGGCATCGGCATCATGAACATCATGCTGGTGTCGGTGACCGAGCGCACGCGCGAGATCGGCATTCGCCGCGCGATCGGCGCCAAGCGTCACGACATCCTCGTGCAGTTCCTGGTCGAGGCCACGTTCCTGTCGCTGGCCGGCGGGGCGATCGGCGCCGCGATCGGGGTGGGCACAGCCAAGGCGATCACCAACATCGCGCGCTGGCCCACGGCCGTGCAGCCCGAGGTGGTGCTGCTCGCGCTGGGGTTCGCGTCGCTGGTGGGCGTGTTCTTTGGCTTCTACCCGGCCAAGCGCGCGGCGGATCTGGATGTGATCGAGTCGCTGCGGTACGAGTAGGCGGCGGGGGCGTAGCCACGCAGAAGAGTGGCCCACGGCGATTCGGGCGACGCGAAGGGACCAAGCAGGGTCGTTCCAACCCCCCGGACCGTTGCAGTGTCCTATACACGGAGACCGCGCCAGATCCCGAAGTCTCGGCAGCACTGCAACCCGGAGGCCTCATGAAGAAGCTGATCGCCGCACTCGCCCTGATCGCCGCGACCTTTGCCCCTGCCCATGCGGGTGGTTTGCGTGCCACGATCGAGGGCCCGGCCAACGACGGCGTCACGTACACGGTGCGCGCGCTGGATTGCCCGCCCGGGATCACGCTGAAGCCCTGGGTGTGTGCGGATGGACTGGCGGATGGCAAGCTGCATTCCCTGCGTCTGGATCTGCAGCCCACCGCCGAGGCTGGCGTCTACACGTTTCAGCGGACGTGGCCCGAGAGGGGCGACTGGATGCTGCGCGTGAACCTGGGCGATCCCCCTCCGGGACCGGTCACGGTGGCCTCGGTGGGCCGCGATGGCCGCGTGAAGAAGAACCAGCTCTTCTGGAACACCTACGGCGTCCCCGAATGCCGGAGAGTCCTCGAGAAGCTCGCCAAGGAACAGGGCATCACGCTCGACGACGGCTGCTGATCCACGATGCGAATGAACGACGAAGCGCCCGGGGCCTCGCGGCTCCGGGCGCTCTGTGCGAGTGGCCGGCCCGTGGCTCCGTCGGTCAGAGGGATGGAGCCGCGCTTTCCCAATCAGGCCGGGCCGAAATCACGACAATCTTGGCCGAGTGAGTCAACGGACATCGCGAGAAGACAATAGGAAGCGCCCCAGCGAGATGCTCACGCTGGGGCGCTTCGTGTCCATGGACTACAGTGGACGGCGTTGGACGTGAATGGACGGCGAGAGCGTAGCCGACCGTAGCCAGAGGGAGCGTGGATCTATGGGGAATGGCAACCGAGGTGCGCTGTCCCTCTTGCCGTTCGGGGTGGGACTACTCCTGATCGGCGTGGCCGCGTACTTGGTGAGCCCCGCGCGCAAGACGGTGTGGACCCCAGTCGGAAACGCGTCAGTTGACACGATCGTGGTGACTTTCGCCCCGGGCCTACTTGCACGGGAGTATGAACTCGTGTTGCAGGCACGCGCCCCGCGCAGTCCGGATAGCGTCTTCGTGGCACTTGGTGGAGCCAGCGCGTCGAGGGGCAGCACGAACGACTCTGCCAGGACGGAAACGCTTGATCTGGATTGGCGGGTCCTACACAACGGCCATGAGGTCGCCGCTGGCCGAACAGGGCAACGCTACGCAGCCGACCGCACGTACTTCACTCGAGAAGGTGTCGCTCGGCGAGTTGCTGTGATTCCAACTGGCTCAGGCGGTAGCTACGTCGCCACATGTGTCATGCGGAACAGGGGTGCTGGGCTAGCTAGTGAAGAGCTTCGGCTCGGGGCACGTGTGTCGAGCG
>JADLGX010000308.1 GCA_020849095.1 Candidatus Eiseniibacteriota bacterium | reverse complement strand
TCTGCTTGGCGGGCACGTGGCGCGGCAGCTCGGCCGCGTCCAGCACCGAGCGCCCGGCCGCTATCGCGCCCGACGACACCACGATCACCACGTGGCCGTTCCGGCGCAGCGCCGCCATCTGGCGCGCAAGACCCTTGAGGTGGACGAGCGACGGCGCCGCGGTTCCACCCGTGACCGTGCTGGTTCCGAGCTTGACCACGATGCGGAGCGGAGAGGTGGGACTCATGACGTAGGGGTATCGGGCCGGGCGGGCGGCGTCAAGCGCGCTTCCCTCTGGCGCACGGCAAGGGCGGGACGCGCATGATGCGAGAGCGTCGGGAGGAGAGGGCCCGGTACGCTGCCCCGGCGGCCGCGCCCCGTGTTTTCGATTGCCTGTCCCACGCGGCCCGGATCCGTGTCATCCTCCGGTCGCAGACTCGCATCGGTACCAAGGACGCTCGCGCCGGGTCGTTCTCGGCGTTCGAATCCCGCTCGGGGGGACACGTGTTCCAAGACCCGCTCTGGTACAAGGATGCCGTGTTCTACGAGCTCCACGTGAAGGCGTTCTGCGACAGCAGCGGCGACGGCATGGGAGATTTTCGGGGCCTGACGAGCAAGCTCGACTACCTCGTGGAGCTCGGCATCGATTGCTTGTGGCTGCTGCCGATGTATCCGTCCCCGATGCGGGATGACGGCTACGACATCTCCGACTACTGCGCCATTCACCCGAACTACGGCTCGTTCGACGACTTCCGCTCGTTCCTCGCCGCGGCCCACGAGCGGGGCCTTCGGGTCATCACCGAGCTCGTCCTCAACCACACGTCGGACCAGCACCCGTGGTTCCTGGAGTCCCGGAGTTCCCGCGACAACGCGAAGCGGGACTGGTACGTGTGGAGCGACACGGACGATCGCTATGCGGGAGTGCGCCGGATCTTCGTGGACACCGAGCTCTCGAACTGGGCCTGGGACCCGGTCTCGAAGGCGTACTACTGGCACCGCTTCTTCAGCCAGCAACCCGACCTCAACTTCGACCATCCGGAGGTCCGCGAGGCGATCTGGAAGGTGATGAAGTTCTGGCTCGAAGTGGGTGTGGATGGATTCCGCGTGGATGCCGTGCCCTACCTGATCGAACGCGAAGGGACGTCGTGCGAGAACCTTCCGGAGACGCACGATGTGCTCCGGGAACTCCGTCGTCGAGTGGACGAGGAGTTTCCGGGCCGCGTGCTGCTGGCGGAGGCCAACATGCCGCCGGACGAAGTTCGACCCTACTTCGGGAATGACGACGAGTTTCACATGTCGTTCCATTTCCCGGTGATGCCCCGCCTGTTCATGGCGCTGCGGCTCGAGGATCGCAAACCACTCGTCGAAATCATCGAGCGGACACCTCCGATCCCGGATGGTTGCCAGTGGGGTCTCTTTCTCCGCAATCACGACGAGCTCACGCTCGAAATGGTCTCGGACTCCGAACGCGCCTATATGTACGACTCGTACGCGGTCGACCCGAACGAGCGCATCAACCTCGGAATCCGCCGGCGCCTCGCTCCGCTGCTCGAGGGAGACCTGAGACGTGTCCAACTGCTCAACGGGATCCTCATGTCGCTCCCCGGAAGCCCTTTCCTGTACTACGGCGACGAGATCGGGATGGGGGACAACGTCTACCTCGGGGATCGCAATGGAGTGCGGACACCGATGCAGTGGGACGGCGGCTGGAACGCAGGCTTCTCGAGCGCCGACCCCGAGCGACTCTGCCAGCCGTTGATCTCCAACCCCATCTATGGGTACCAGGCCGTGAACGTCGACGCGCAGGAGCGCAACTCGCATTCGCTGCTCAACTGGACCCGGCGGCTGATCCAGCTTCGGCGCTCCACGAAGGTCTTCGGGCGAGGCACCGTTCAGTTCCTCGCTCCAGCGAACCACCGTGTGCTGGCTTACGTTCGCAAGCTCGGCGAGGAACAGATCCTCATCGTCAACAACCTCTCGAGCGCGGCGCAGGCTGTGGAGCTCGACCTGTCCAGCGTCGCGGGCGCGATCCCCGTCGAGATGTTCGGGGGAAGCCTGTTTCCACGCATTGGTGAACAGCCGTACGTGCTGACCCTGTCGCCGCACACGTTCTACTGGTTCCGACTCCGCTGGTTCTAGTCTCGAAGGGCCGCCCGATCATCGAAGGAGCGCCGATGGCACGACCGAGCATTCTGTCCGACGAGTTGCTTCGACAACTCGTCCCCGTCGGACAGGTGGACATCATGGTCGGTCTTCCGACTCACAATCATGCCGCCACCATCGGCCCGATCGTCACTGCGTTGCACGCGGGACTGGCGAAGCACTTCCCCCGGGAACGGACCGTGCTGGTCAATCCCGACGCCGGCTCCGATGACGGAACGCGGGAAATCCTGATGAATGCCCCTCTCGCGCCCGATGAACTGCGCGGAATCCCCGCACTCCGCACGACCCACCGCGTGAGCGCGGGCAACGCGCCACAACACGGCCACACAGGCGGCGTGAGGGCGGTCTTCGCGGCGGCCGATCTGCTTCAAGCGAAGGTCGTCGTGCTGGTGGACCCGGACGTCATCGACCTTCACGAGGACTGGGTCGAGCAGGTCGCCCGCCCCGTGCTCACCCGCCAGGCCGACCTGCTGCTTCCCTGTCATCCGCGTCGGCGCTTCGATGGCGCCCTTCTCTCACAACTGGTGCGGCCGCTGCTCGGCGCCGCCTTCGCGCGGCAGCTGCCATCACACGTATCGGGGGAGTTCGGCTGCTCGGGTCAGTTCGCGGCGCAGAGAGTGACGGACCCGCTGTGGGAGCAGGAGCCCTCGCGGGCTTCGATGGATATATGGCTCCTGTCGACGGCGCTCGCGCTCGATCTTCGGATCACCGAAGCGAATGTGGGACCTCGCAAGTTCGCGGAACGCAGGGACTCGCCGGGACTCTCAGCGCTGTTCGGCGAGATCGTGGGCACGACATTCGGGTGTCTCGACCGGTTCGCCGCGAACTGGCTGTCCCGAACGCCCGAAGTCCGGCTCCTGCCCGGGGGCCCGGCGTGGCCGCTCATGGACGACCAGAATCCCGTGGATCCCGTCCCGATGGCGGAGCGGTTCCGGTCCGGCGTCCGCGATCTCGCGCCGCTGCTGCACGAATTGCTCACCCCGGGCACCCACGCCGCGCTTCGGGAAACCGCTTCGGCAGCGGAACCGACGCCGCGCCTTTCGGATTCTCTCTGGGCCACGATCGTCTACGAGTTCGCGGCGGCGGTCCATCGTCACTTGATGAATCGAGAGCATGCCATACAAGCATTGGTGCCGATCTATCTTGGCCGCGCGGCATCACATTTCGCGGAGATCGCCTCGTCGGACGAAGCTGAACATCAGGGCCGCCTCAACTCGCTCGAGAGTGAGTTCGCGAGATTGCGACCGGTGCTTCTCAACCGTTGGAACGCCTGAACCAGGAGGTGAATCGTGGCGGATACCACCGCAGCAGTGCTTCGCAGTGCGTGGAACGAGTTCCTGGACAGCATCCTGCTGAACCTGCCGCACTTCCTGGCCATGGCCAGCTTGGTCCTGGCGGGATGGCTCATCGCGTGGCTGCTCGCCTTCATACTCCGTGCGGTGCTGCGCCTCGTGCGCTTCGACCTGCTCTCCGATCGAGCGGGGCTCGCGTCGATGCTCGCGCGGGCGGGAATG
Organism: Candidatus Eiseniibacteriota bacterium; assembly: GCA_020849095.1. GTDB lineage: Bacteria > Eisenbacteria > RBG-16-71-46 > RBG-16-71-46 > RBG-16-71-46 > CAIXRL01. The sequence continues at coordinate 16,190 of JADLGX010000308.1, read as the reverse complement.
GCGAGCGCGTCCGAAGTCACAGCCTCGATGGCCTTCTGGCTCGTATGGGCAGCCTTCGTCATCTCCGGACTGGGGGCGTTGGGACTCGAGGGGACGGGAGCGCTGACGTCGGCATTCGTGATGTTCGTGCCGCGCCTCGGTGTCGCCGTCGGACTGCTGCTCATCGGTGTCGTGGCGGCGAACTTCGTCTGGCGCGCCACGCTACTCGCTGCGGTCAACGCCAACTTGCCTTCCGCACGGCTGCTGAGCAGCACCGCGCGCTGGCTGATCCTCGTGCTCTCCGCGGCCATGGCGCTCGAACAGGTGGGGGTCGCCAAGACCATCGTGCTGACGGCGTTCGCGATCGCTTTCGGCGCCGTCATGCTCGGCGTCGCCGTCGCCATCGGCATCGGAGGAGCGCCCGTCGCCCGCCGGCTTCTGGAGCGGCAGTTTCCCGACAAGCCGCACGATGAAACGAAGCAATCTCCCGACGTGTCGCACCTGTAGCCCGCGTGTGCCTGCGTTCGACCGCAGGCGAGCGAGCACTTGCTCACCGGGTGCCGATACGCAGCCTGGCGGCAAGTGGCGCGACCGTGAGCCCTTGAACGAGGATGCTGAAGGCGACGACGATGTAGGTCACGGTGACGAGGAGGTCGTGGTGGCCGCCCTTGGGAAGAGACAGGGCCAGCGCGACCGAAATCCCTCCGCGCAGCCCGCCCCAGGTCAGCAGCTTGATCGCATGCGGGCTCACCGGACTGCGCAACGATCGAAGCAGCATGATCGGCGCCCCGACGCTCACGAAGCGCGCTGCGAGGGCGACGGGGATCAGGAGCAGGCCCACCACTACGAATGACGGCGTGAACTCGAGCACGACTACTTCGATTCCGATCAGCACGAACAGGATCGCGTTCAGGAAGTCGTCGACCAGCTCCCAGAAGTTGTCCAACCGCTGTTGAGTCCGCTCCGACATCGCGAAAGCCCGGCCCTGGTTTCCCACCATCAGCCCGGCGACCACCATGGCGAGTGGCCCCGAAACGTGGAGCCGCTGAGCGAGCGCGTATCCGCCGGTCACGACCGCCAGGGTGATCAGGATCTCCACCTGGTAGTGGTCGACGGTTTTCAGCATCCGGTACGCGAGGTAGCCGAGCACGAAGCCGTACGCGAGCCCTCCCAGCACTTCTTCGGCGAACAGCCGCATCACGTGTCCCGCACTCAATTCGGCGCCGGGCGAAAGCAGGCTCAGGATGAGCAGGAAGACCACAACTCCGAAGCCGTCGTTGAACAACGACTCACCCGTGATCTTGATGTGGAGTGACTTCGGTACTCCGGCCTTCTGAAGGAGCGCTCCCACGGCGATCGGGTCGGTCGGAGAGATCAGTGCCCCGAAGAGCAGGCAGTGCAACAGCGGCACTCCGAAACCGAAAGCACCGAAGAGAAGCCAGGAAGCGCCGCCCACAATGAGCGTCGACAGCACCACGCTTCCCGTCGCGAGCAGCGCGATCGGCCATTTCTGGGAGAGCAGGTCGTCCGCCTGCAGATGAATCGCGCCCGCGAAGAGCATCGCCCCGAGCATTCCGTTGAGAAGCACCTCGTGAAAGTCGAAGTCCCTCACGCCGGGCAGCAGGGGATCGCCGCCAAAGGCCCCCAGGGCATGCATCGCCACCAGCCCTAGCGAGCTGGACATCGCGATCGCCATGAGGCCGATCGTGGCTGGCAGTCGCACCCATCGGAGGTTGATCCAGCTGAAGACGGCGGCCAGGGTCGTGAGTGAGGCGAAGACTTCGAAGGGGGTCATCTGATTGGCCTCGTGACGCAACAATGACTAGCGGCCGCAGCGGCATCGCGACATTTCACCACTCCGAGGGCGCAGCGTATCCGCTCGGCGGCCGCGACGAAACTGGAGGGGACGGGGAAGCAGCTCGCCGGCCTACTGCCGGCGCTTGGGCGTGTTCTCGTCGAGCGAACCGAAGTACTCGACGAGGAAATCGCGCGCCAGTTCGCGACAGCCCAGTCCGAACGCGAGCGAGAGGCCGAGTCCCACCGCAGCGGCTGCCACGACGCCGATGGCCATCACGAATTGCGCGGCGAAGCCGAGCTGTTCGAGCCCGAGGAGCGCCGCGAATCCGATCACCACACCGCTGACGACCCGGCCGAGGATGGCGGCGGCCCGGATTTCGGCCGACTCCAGGAATCGGCGGGTGACGGCTCCCATGACGATCGCGGTCAAGGTGCCCAATACGAAGAGCACGCTCGCCACGACGATTCGCGGAATCACTTCCTCGAGCCGCCGTACGACGGGAGCAGCCAGCTCGAAGCCGAGCGACTCGAGCGCAATCGTGGCGGCGCCGGCGAACACGAGCCAGTACGCTGCCCAACCCGCGATCGAAGTGGGGGACTGCTTCACTGCGAACCGTTCCCCGATCGCACGGCGAACCCCATCGTCGAATCGGAGAAGCTTCAGCGCGCGGCGAACGAATGCGGCAATCAGGGTCGCGAGCCCCCAACCCACCAGAAGAACGAGCACCACGAGCCCGATCGCGAGGGCGCCATGCCAGCTGTCGCTTCCCAGCGCCTCGATTCGCTCCACGAGAGAGCGCCAGATGTCCACCGGCATCAGGTCCAAGACCAGCATGATCGCCTCCGTGATCCGTTGGGATCAGAGAATGAAAGGAGCGTCTCCCGAGCCGAAAACCGAAGCTATTCCATTCCGGGCGTGCGAAGGCGCGTCCGGACGATCGTGTCGAGCAGTTCGATCGTCCAGTCGAAGATGTTCCTCCGCAAGACGGTTTCCCGCAGAGCGCCCATTCGTTCCTTGCGGGAATCCGGATCCTCAGACAACGCGTGGTGGAAAGCGTCGGCGAGGCCCTCGCAGTCGTACGGCGAAACGATCGAGGCCCGCTCCAGCTCGCGCGCGGCGCCCGTGAAGGGGGAAAGAACGAGCGAGCCCTCGCGATCCGGAGAGGCCGACAGATACTCCTTGGCCACCAGGTTCATGCCGTCGTGCAGCGATGTCACCGCACACAAGTCTGCGAGCCGGTAGTACGGAACCAGTTCCCGAAAGTCCAGATTGCCCTCGATGAGATGAACAGTCGGGCCCATCGGGCGTGGATAGCGGTTGTTGAGTCGTTCCGCCCAGCGGCGCGTCGCGAGCTGGACGTTCCGGTACTCCTTGAGCTCGATCCGTGATGGCACGCCGACCTGGATGAACGCGAAACGCCCTTGCCACTCGGGGTACTTCTCGAACAGGCGATCGAGAGCCTCGAACCTCTCCGGGATCCCCTTCGTGTAGTCGAGCCGATCGACGCCGAGCCCGACTTTGCAGTCCTGCAGCTGGAGTTCACTTCGGATCTCGATCTCCGCTCGCCTGGCCTCGGGCGCCTCGGACATGGCGGCGATCTCGTCGGCATCCACGCTGATCGCGGCGGCATGAACCCAGGTTCGCTGTCGGTCCCGGTCCACCGCCATGCGCTCGAAGTCCACGCGTGCCTCCATGGACTCGGCGACGGAGTCCAGGAAGTTGGTCGAGTGCCGCTGAATGTGAAAGCCGATCACGTCGTTGGCGAGCATCCCCTCCAGCAGTTCGTGCTTCCAGGGAAGGACCCGAAAGACCTCGGGGTTCGGCCACGGGATGTGCCAGAACATGGCCACCTGCAAATCGGGGCGCTTCTCCTTGATGTACTTTGCCGCGAGTGCGAGGTGATAGTCCTGAAGGAAGACCAGCGCCGGCTCATCGCCGACCTCCTCGAGCACGACTCGGGCGAACCGCCGGTTCACCTCCTGATATGACTTCCAGTCCTCGAGGCGAAAGCGCGGGCGGACATAGACGATGTGACACAGGGGCCAGAGAGCGCCGTTGGCGAACCCGGCGTAGTACCCCGCGTGCTCCTCCCGAGTGAGCCAGATCCGCCGCAGCGAATACCTCGGATGCTCGGGGGGGCAGGGGACGCGATCGAACGCATCGACGACCTGGCGATCGGCGTCGCCATTCCCGTGCGCGACCCACACACCGCCGAGCGCCTGCATCACGGCATCGAGCGCGACGGTGAGGCCGCCCGCATTTCGAACGGTGCGGATTCGCTCCCCGTCATGGTGGTGCGAGTAGGGCTCGCGATTGGAAACCACGACCAGCTTCCGGTCCGGAAGATGCGCGCGCGCCCACTCCACGAGGTCGGCCCGGGTCGTACGGGGAGGACCCTCGTTCCGCTGCTGTGTGCGGACGGCGGCTCGAGCAAGCGCACTTCGCGCACGGTCAGCGAAACTCATGCGTCCTCCTTTCGCGGGCGTCGGCGCGGCCACACCACCCCGCGCTCAAGAGAACCCCCGATGCGACGATCGCTCATTCGTTGACGGCACCGGTACCGTAGGCGAATATGACTTCTCGGTCAACTTTGGATCGGAGGTTTCGGCATGCCGCGCACCCACGTACTCGAGGCCATTCCCGCCCAGTTGTGGCGGCTCGTGAAGCTCGCTCGCCATCGCGTGCTCATGTTCGACTACGACGGAACGCTCGCTCCCTTCCGCGTCGAGCGTCAGGAAGCACGCCCGACTCCCGGCGCGGTGGATCTGCTCCGGAGGATCGGCGCTGCGGGAGGAACCACCGTGGCCATCATCACCGGCCGCCCGTTGGCCGAAGTCGAACGCCTGATCGACGGGCTTCCGGCGACCTACATCGGTGAACATGGGTGGGAGCGCAGGATGCCCGACGGCTCGCTGGTCCAGCGTCCGTTGTCGGTCCCGACCAAAAAGGCTCTCGAGAGCGCCGAGCGGTCGGCGCAAGCGCTCGGCTTCGGAGAGTTGCTCGAACGCAAGCGGACATCGGTGGTCCTCCACACTCGATCGTTGCCGGCGGAAGCCGCCCTGAGCGTACAGGAGAGCTGTGCGGCCGTCTGGCGCACCCTCGCGGGAGGCGAGAAGGTGATCGTGGACCACATCGTCGGCGGCATCGAAGTTCGGGCCTGGGGCTGCAACAAGGGCACTGCCGCACTTTCCCTGCTGAGCCACGCTCCCCCGGGGAGCATCGGTGTGTACGTCGGGGACGACGCCACCGACGAGGACGCATTCGACGCGGTGAGAGAGTGGGGGTTCGGAATCCGTGTCGGCGAACGAAATGGTCCCACCCAGGCGATGGGCAGCCTGACAAGCTGCGAATCCGTGCCGGTGTTCCTGAAAGAATGGCTGATGCTCACCTGTGGCGATGATCTCGTTGCAGGATGTTGACCGTTTGGTCATGTTCATCTTGAAGAAGCCGGACCCTCCCGCGAGGAAAAAGCCGATGTCGAGTCCACGCTCCACCGTTCCCGCGCTGACTGTAGGGCGTAGGGAGCATCGCAAGCACCTGACACGCCGCGAACTCATGGCCGCCGGCCGGCGACTGTTCGGGGAGCAGGGTCTCTACGAATCCCGGATCGAAGACCTTGCCCGAAATGCCGGGATAGCGAAGGGCACCTTGTACGGGTACTTCGCGAACAAGGAAGACTTGATGGAAGCGGTCGTGACGGCCGGCTTCAGCGAGCTACTCGGCCATGTCGACCGCGCCGTGCACGACGCTCACAGCCCACGCGAGGCGATCAGCCGCTGCATCGAGGCTCACTTGGACTTCTTCGAAGCGAACCCGGACCTGATGCGCATCTTTCATCAGGTGCGCGGCATGTTGAAGTTCAAGCTTCCGGAAGGCCGCCCGCTCCGCCGGGTTCTCTCGCACTACCTCGACCGACTGGGGCACTCCCTGACGGTCACTCTGTCTCCGAATCACACGCCCGAAGCGAAGTCTGCCCTGGCAATCGTGGTCTTCGGCGCGGTTTCCGGGTTCGCGTCCACGCATGCGGCGATCAATGGAGCGCCCCCGAATCCCGCGGGCTCGCGAAGGATCGTCGAGGCGCTCACCGAGATGGTGACGCAGTACGCATCGGTAGAGGCGGCCCACCGGTCCGCCGAGGGCGGGGGGGTGGATCCCACCACGCTCCGGACGGTTCGCCGGACGAGTGTTCGACCGCAAGGGCGGAAGCTCGGGCGTGGTACCCGATCGGGTGCGGGCACGTAATCCGATTCGCGCACGCTGGACTCCATTGAACGCGCAGGGCTCTCGCCGCTAACCTGCGCCCCATGCTCAAGCCCACCTGCGCCGCTTCGGCGGCCCTGCTCGCGCTGGCGCTCTGCGCCACGCCGTCACTCGCCGCCGAACCGTTCGATGCCGCCACGCTCTCGACCGCACGCGCCCTGCGCGAGCGCGCGCTGGCCGACGACACGGGGTACGACCTGCTCCGCTCGCTCACCACCGAAGTGGGCCCGCGCCTGTGCGGCACGCCCGGCGACGCGCGCGCGGTGGCGTGGGCGCTGGCCCGCCTGAAGGCGCTGGGCTTCGCCAACGTGCACGCCGAACCGGTGCGCGTGCCGCACTGGATCCGCGGCACGCCGCAGGTGGAGATCGTCGCGCCGTGGAAGCAACCGATGGTGGGAGTGACGCTGGGGGGCAGCGTGGCGACGCCGCCCGAGGGCATCGAGGCGGACGTGATCGGCGTGACCACGCTGGGCGAGCTGGCGCTGCTGCCGGCCGACGCCGTGCGCGGCAAGATCGTGTACTTCGGCAACCGCATGCGGCGTTCGGCCAGCGTCGCCAGCTACGGCGCCGCGGTGGGAGTGCGCGGGCGCGGCGCCGGCGAGGCCAGCAAGCGCGGCGCGCTCGGCGTGCTCATCCGCTCGGTCGGCACCGACGACGACCGCGTCGGGCACACGGGCGGCATGCGGTTCGAGAAGGACGAGACGCGCATTCCGGCGCTCGCGCTGTCGAATCCCGACGCCGACCTGTTGGAGAGGCAGCTGGCCTCCGGCCAGCCGGTGCGTGTGCGCCTTCGCGACGACTCGCAGTGGGCGGACAGCGCCTGGTCGGCCAACGTGGTGGGTGAGATCCCGGGCCGCGACCCGCGCGCGGGCGTCGTGGTAGTGGGCGCGCACCTGGACTCGTGGGACCTGGGGCAGGGCGCGCACGACGACGGCGCCGGCGTGGCGATCATGACGGCGGCGGCGCGGCTGATCGGGCAGTTGCCGGCCAGGCCGCGGCGCACGATCCGCGTGGTGCTCTTTGCCAACGAGGAGTTCGGGCTCTCCGGCGCGCGCACGTACGCGCGCGATCACGCCGCCGAAGCGGCGGGCATCACGCTGGGCATGGAGTCCGACCTGGGCGCGTACGCGCCGACCGGATTCCAGTCGCGCGTCACGCCCGCGTACCTGCCGGTGGTCCACGCGATGGCGCGGCTGCTGGAGCCGCTCGGCGTGAAGCACACCGGCAACGAGGCGTCGGGCGACGCCGACGTGGGACAGTTGTACGCGCTGGGCATTCCGGTGTTCGACATCGACACCGACGCGAGCGAGTACTTCGACCTGCACCACACGCCCAACGACACATTCGACAAGGTGGACCCGGCCATGGTGCGGCTGAACACCGCCTGCTACGTGACGCTCGCGTACCTCGCCGCCGAGTACGCGCCGGGGCTGGGACGCGCGCCACGCGCGGCGCCCGCCGCCGGCCGCTGAAGCCGCGCCCGACCACGAGGGCGGCCGCGTCCGTCACGGATGCGGCCGCCCTCACGTGTTCCCGCGTTGACGATGCGCCAGCGCTGCGTTCTAGTCGCGTCGCCTCTGGACGCCCCTTGCGTCTCCATGCCGTGACCACCGAACGGGAGATCCGCCCCCGATGAACCGCAAACTCCAGCTCTGGACTTCGGTCCTTTGTGTCGCGCTGTCCGCGGGCAGCGCGTTTGCCGCCGGCAAGCCGGCCGCCAAGCCCGCCGACAAGAAACCCGAGTCGCGCGTCTCCGCCGCCACCTTCGGCGGGCTCAAGTTCCGCAACATCGGCCCCGCGCTCACCTCGGGCCGCATCGTGGACCTGGCCGTGCACCCGAAGGACAAGAGCACGTGGTACGTGGCCACGGCTTACGGCGGCGTGTGGAAGACCACCAACGCGGGCACGACCTGGAAGCCCATCTTCGATTCGCAGGGCACGTCCTCGATCGGCTGCGTGACCGTGGACCCGCGCAACCCGCTCACCGTGTGGGTGGGCTCGGGCGAGAACAACAGCCAGCGCAGCGTGGGCTGGGGCGACGGCGTGTACCGCTCGGATGACGGCGGCAAGACGTGGAACAACGTGGGGCTCAAGGCGTCCGAGCACATCGGCATGGTCGCCATCGATCCGCTCGACTCCGACCGCATCCTGGTCGCGGCGCAGGGCCCGCTGTGGGCGAGCGGCGGCGACCGCGGCGTGTACAAGAGCACCGACGGCGGCAAGACCTGGAAGCGCACGCTGTACGTGGACGAGTGGACGGGCGGCAACGAGGTGCACTTCGACCCGCACGATCCCACGATCGTGTACGCGAGCACCTACCAGCGCCACCGCAAGGAATGGACGCTCATCGACGGCGGCCCGGGCACCGGGATCTGGAAGAGCACCGACGGCGGCGACACCTGGAAGCGTCTGGCGGGCGGACTGCCGTCCGAGGACATGGGCAAGATCGGCCTGACGGTTCCGCGGACCGAGAACGGCGTGGTGGTCGCGGTGGTCGAAGCGGCGCTCGGCAAGAGCGGCACGTATCGCACGGCCGACGCGGGAGCGAGCTGGGAAAAGGTGAGCGACTACTGCGCGGGCAGCCCGCAGTACTACAACGAGCTGTTCGCCGACCCGAACGTTCCCGGCCGCGTCTACTCCATGGACACGTTCCTGCAGATCAGCGAGGACGGCGGCCGCACCTGGCGCCGCGCGGGCGAGCGCAACAAGCACGTGGACAACCACGTCATCTGGATCGACCCGGACGATTCGCGCCACGTGCTGGTGGGCTGCGACGGCGGGCTGTACGAGTCGTTCGACCGCTGCCTGACCTACAAGTACTTCGGCAACCTGCCCATCACGCAGTTCTACAAGATGGAAGTCGACAACAGCCTGCCGTTCTACTACGTGTACGGCGGCACGCAGGACAACAACACGCAGGGCGGGCCGTCGCGCACCAGCAACACGCACGGCATCCGCAACTCGGACTGGTTCATCACGCTCGGCGGCGACGGCTTCCAGCCGCGCGTCGATCCCACGAACCCGAACATCGTGTACTCGCAGTACCAGCACGGCGGCCTGGTCCGCTACGACCGCGCCACGGGCGAGCTCATCGACATCCAGCCGCAGCCCGAGCCGGGCGAGGCCGGCAGCCGCTGGAACTGGGACAGCCCGTTGATCATCTCGCCGTTCTCGCCGTCGCGGCTGTACTTCGCCTCGCAGCGCATCTATCGCAGCGACGACCGCGGCGACACGTGGCGTCCGGTGAGCGGCGACCTGTCGCGCCAGCTCGACCGCAACAAGCTGCCCGTCATGGGCCGCGTGTGGAGCATCGACGCCGTCGCCAAAAACGCCTCGACCACCATCTACGGCAACGTGGTTGCGCTGTTCGAGTCGCCGCTGCGCGAGGGGCTGATCTACGCGGGCACGGACGACGGCCTGATTCACGTCACCGAGGACGCGGGCGCGCACTGGCGCAAGGTGGAGATTCCCGCGGGCGTGGGCGACTACGCCTACGTGACGCGCGTCGTGGCTTCGCAGCACGCGGCGGGCACGGTGTACGCCACGTACGACCGGCACCGCATGGGCGACCTCAAGCCCTACGTGCTCAAGAGCACCGACATGGGCCGCACCTGGACGAACATCACGTCCGACCTGCCGGTGAACGGCTCGGTGGCCGGATTCGCCGAGGACCACGTGGACCCGAACCTGCTGTTCGTGGGCACGGAGTTCGGCGCGTTCTTCACGCAGGACGGCGGCCGCGAGTGGATCAAGCTGACGGGCAACCTGCCCACGCAGAGCGTGCGCGACATCGCGATCCAGAAGCGCGAGGGCGACCTCGTGCTGGGCACGTTCAGCCGCGGCTTCTACATCCTCGACGACTACTCGGCGCTGCGTTCGATGAACGAGTCGCGGCTCGCCGAGGAAGCCGTACTGCTGCCGGTGCGCAAGACGCCCATGTTCATTCCGTCGTCGCCCATGGGCGGCGCCGGCGCCGCCGAACAGGGCTCCGCCACGTACACGGCCGAGAACCCGCCGTTCGGCGCCGTGTTCACCTACTGGCTGCGCGACGAGTACCAGTCGCTGCGCGACCAGCGGCGCGCGAAGGAGAAGGAGCACAAGAAGGCCGGCCTGAACTCGTACTACCCCAGCTGGGACAGCCTGCGCGCCGAGGCGCGTGAGGAGGCTCCCGCCGTGGTGCTGACGGTGACCGACGGCGCGGGCAACGTGGTGCGCCGGATCGAAGGCCCCACGGGGCAGGGATTCCAGCGAGTGGCGTGGGACCTGCGCTGGTCGTCGTCGGAGCCCGCCGTGGTCGGTACTCGTACGCGCGGGGACTGGGACGACACGCCCAACGGCCCGCTGGCCGCCCCGGGCACGTACACCGTGCAGCTGGCCAAGCGCATCGACGGCGTGCTCACCCCGCTGGGCCAGCCGCAGCAGTTCGTGTGCGAGCCCATCCTGACGCCGTCGCTGCCGCCGGCCGATCGCGGCGCGCTGCTGGCATTCGAGCAGAAGACCGCGCGGCTGCAGCGGGCAACGCTGGGCGCGGCCCGCGCCCTCGGCGAGGCGCAGTCGCGCCTGCCGCTGCTCACCAGCGCGCTCAACGAAGCCACGCGCCCGGTCGAGGACCTGCGCGCGGAACTGCGCGGCATCCGCACGCGGCTCGACGCGCTCAGCGTGACCTTCTACGGCGACCGCGTGCTGCGGCGCGCCGAGGAGGCGCAGCCTCCGTCGCTGACCGAGCGCGTGAACCAGGTGGTGAGCGGGCACTGGGCCGCCACCAGCGCTCCCACGAAGACGCACATGCGCGGCTACGAGATCGCGGCGGCGGAGCTTGCCGGCGCGCTCGAGCAGCTGCGGAGCGCGATGCGCGACCTGCAGGCGCTCGAGGGCAAGGCCGAGTCCATCGGCGCGCCGTGGACGCCGGGCCGCCTGCCGGAGTGGAAGCCGGAGTAGCCGGACAGCGCGTAGCCGAACGGGAGTTGCGGGGCGGTCGCTCAGGCGGCCGCCCCGTCGTCTTGACGGGCCACGGCCTGTTTGCCACCGTGACCCGGCGCATTTCGTCCGGCCCTATCCAGGAGTGCCCCATGGCCCGCAAGCCCAACCACGCCGACGCCGAGCTGCTGCTCCGCCTGTACGAGATCCGCCGCGACCCCGAGCTGCGGCTGGCCCGCAAGTGGTTCCTGACCGAGTTCCAGGCGCAGAGCTGGGAAGAGATCAAGGCGCGATACCTGTCGCACACGGACGAGGACCGCTGGTTCCGCATGACCATCTCGTACTGGGAGATGGTGGGAACGCTCGTCAACCGCGGCGTGCTGCACGACGAGCTGTTCTTCGAGCACACGGGCGAGGACGTCGTCACGTGGGAGCGCTGCAAGCCGTGGCTCGAGGGCGTGCGCGCGGCCATTCGCCCGACCTACCTGCACAACTTCCAGGAAATGGTCGAGAAGCACGTGGCATTCCGCAACCGCCTCAACACCGCCGCGCTGAAGAAGGCCGCCGCCAAGCCGCGCGCGCGCGGAAAGAAGCGCGCGTGAGCTCATCCTTCGGAAAGCTCTTCACGATCACCACGTTCGGCGAGTCGCATGGCGGGGGTGTGGGCGTGCTGGTGGACGGCATGCCTCCCGGCATCGCGGTGGATCCCGAAGCGGTGCAGCGCGAACTCGACCGCCGCCGCCCGGGGCAGAGCGCCATCACCACGCAGCGCCAGGAGGCCGACCGAGTCGAGATCGTCTCGGGCGTGCTCGACGGCGTCGCGCTGGGAACGCCCATCCTCATGCTGGTGCGCAACACCGACCAGCGTTCCAAGGACTACTCCGCGCTCAAGGACGTGTATCGCCCCGGGCATGCGGACTACGCCTACGACGCCAAGTACGGCGTGCGCGACCATCGCGGCGGCGGCCGTTCGTCGGGGCGCGAGACCGTGGGCCGCGTGGCGGCCGGGGCGCTGGCGCGCGCCGCGCTGGCCACGGTGGGAGTGAGCATCGTCGGCGGCACCGTGCGCGTGGCGGACATCGAGGCCGCGGCGCGCGACTGGGAACTGGCCGAACGCAACGCCATCCGCTGCCCGGACGCCGAAGCCGCGGCGCGCATGATCGCGCTCATCGAGCGCACGCGCGACGCCAAGGACTCGGTCGGCGGCGTGGTCGAGGTGGTCGCGCGCGGCGTGCCCGCCGGCTGGGGCGATCCCACCATGAGCAAGCTCGACGCGATGCTCGGCGCCGCCATGCTGAGCATTCCCGCCACCAAGGGCGTCGAGATCGGCGGCGGGTTCGGCATGTGCGCGCTGAACGGCTCGCAGACCAACGACGTGTTCGACGGCGAGAAGTACGCGAGCAACTTCTCGGGCGGCATCGCCGGCGGCATCTCGAACGGCAACGAGGTGGTGGTGCGCATCGCCGTGCGCCCGGCCACCAGCATCGGCAAGCCGCAGACCATGGCGAAGGCCGGCGGCGGAACCGAGACGGTCGCCATCGAGGGGCGCCACGATCCCTGCATCTGCCCGCGCGTGGTGCCCGTGGCGGAGGCCATGCTGGCCGTGACCCTGATGGACGCGTGGCTGCGCCAGCGCGCGCTGCGGGGGCGGGACCGGTGACGCCGCGCCGGCCGGCCGCAGCTCGGTAAGAGACCAATTCGGCCGTAGCGGCACCGCCGCTGCGGCCGCTACTCTTTCCGGGACCGCCGAGACACCGGCCGCAGCCGTGATCCCGGAGAGCGGAAAGCTCGTGACCCTTCGCACCCACCCGATGACCGCCCTTCGCCGCGCCGCGCTGCCGACGGCGCTGGCCCTGTGCGCCCTGCTGGCCGCCGCGCCCGCGCGCGCGCAGCTCTTCCAGGTCAGCGACCTCGGCAGCCTGGGCGGAGTGCGCGGCAGCGGCGCGTCTTCGCTCAACGGACACGGCGTGGCGGTGGGCTACTCGTTCATCACCGGCGCCAACCTCGTGCACGCCATGATCAACGACCACGGCACCGTGACCGACCTCGGCACGCTCGGCGGCACGCAGAGTCTGGCGCGCGGGGTCAACCAGTCCGGTGTGGTGGTGGGCTGGGCGTACCCGTTCGGCGTCGCGGTGCAGCGCGCGTTCCGCTGGCAGGGCGGCGTCATGACCGAGCTGGGCACGTTCGGCGGCAACGTGAGCGACGCGCACGACGTGAACGAGGCCGGCATCATCGTGGGCTCGGCGTTCACGGCCGACCCGCTCGAGCGCGCGTTCTGGTGGGACGGCGCGTTGCACGATCTGGGCACGCTCGGCGGATCGCAGAGCCGCGCCTACGCCATCAACGAATGGAACGACATCGTCGGCTGGGCCATGCCGGCGAGCGACGACCGCTTTCACGCGTTCCTGGGCAAGCCGGACAGCCCGTTGTACGACCTGGGCACGCTGGGCGGGCTCACGAGCCATGCCTACGACGTGAACGAGAACTCGCACGTCTGCGGCTGGTCGCAGATCTCCAATTCGCTGCCCGACAGCCGCGGCTTCTTCTGGGCGAACGGCGTCATGAAGAGCGTGGGCACGCTGGGCGGCATCTACTCGTCGGCGTTCTCGCTCAACGACCGCGACGAAGTCGTGGGGGCGAGCACGCGCGAGGACGGCACGACCGCGGCGTTCCTGTGGAAGACCGACCACATCTTCGACCTCAACCTGATGATCCCCGCCGGCTCCGGCTGGTTCCTGGAGCGGGCGTGGGACATCGACGAGAACGGCGTCATCGTGGGTGAGGGCGTGCTCAACGGGGTGCCGCGAGCGTTCCTGCTGACGCCCGCCGCCGAGGTGGGCGTGCCGCCCGATGGCGCCGCCCCGGCGCTGCGCTTCGCGGGCGCCAGCCCCAATCCGGTGCGCGGCCCGGCGCGCTTCGCGTTTTCGCAGCCCTCGGCCGGGCGGGCGCGGCTCGCGCTCTACGACGTGAGCGGGCGCGTGGTGCGCGGCTGGGATTGGCGCGAATCGCCGGCAGGCCCGAGCGCCTTCGAATGGGACGGGCGCGATGCGGCGGGGCGGACGCCCCCGGCGGGGCTGTACTTTGCACGACTCGAGGCGGGCGGGCGGACTTTCTCGCGCTCATTCGTGCTGACTCGTTGACCCCTTCGCGAAGCCGATGCTAGGCTCGGCCCACATCAGTCCACTTCCGTGGAGGCATGTCGTGTTCGTCCGTCACTTCTGGTATGGGTCCTATCGTGGCTTCGGCTTCGCTTGGCGAGGCCGGGAGATCGCGTTGGCCAGCTGAAGTGACCGACCCGACGACGACCTCCCAGCCCATGCCAACGCGGCGTGGGCTCTTTTGTTAGCGGTTCAGCCTGCAGGGAATCCCTGATCCCATGCTCGTCCTGCTCAAAGCCGGAACTCCGGAATCCGTCGCCAGCGACGTCATGACGCGCCTGCGCATGGCGGGACTGGCCGTGCACCGCACGGACCACGACGGCCAGGCGCGCATCGCCGCGATCGGCGAGCCCGGCGCGGTCAAGTTCGACGAGGTGGAAAAGTGGCCCGGCGTCGAGGCCACGCAGAAGCTGTCGCGCCCCTTCAAGCTGGCGAGCCGCGCGTTCCATCCTCAGGACACGATCATCCAGGTGGGGCGCTGCTCCATCGGCAGCGAGCAGCTGGCGCTCATGGCCGGGCCCTGCTCGGTCGAGGGCGAGGCGCAGGCGTTCACGATCGCCGAGGCGGTGGCCAAGGCCGGCGCCACGGTGCTGCGCGGCGGGGCGTTCAAGCCGCGCACGTCGCCCTATGCGTTCCAGGGGCTGGGCGAGGAGGGACTCAAGATCCTGCGCCGCGCCGCGGATGCGTTCGGGCTCGCCGTGGTGAGCGAGGTGATGGACTCGCAGCAGGTGGGGCTGCTCGCGCGCTACTCCGACATCCTGCAGATCGGCGCGCGCAACATGCAGAACTACGCGCTGCTCCGCGAGGTCGGGCACACCGACAAGCCGGTGATGATCAAGCGCGGACTGTCGAGCACGATCGAGGAGTGGCTGCTGTCGGCCGAGCACGTGATGGCGCAGGGCAACCGCCAGGTGATGCTGTGCGAGCGCGGCATCCGCACATTCGAGACCTACACGCGCAACACGCTCGACCTGAACGCCGTGCCCGTGGTGAAGGAGCTGTCGCACCTGCCGATCATCGTGGACCCCTCGCATGGCGTGGGCATCCGCAACAAGATCGCGCCCATGGCGCGCGCCGCCGTGGCGGCGGGAGCGGACGGGCTGATCATCGAGGTGCACAACGATCCCGACCACGCGCTGTCGGACGGCGCGCAGTCGCTGTACCCCACGCAGTTCGACGAACTCGTGGCGCAGATCCGCACCATCGCGGAAGTGGTGGGACGCAGGCTCTGACCCCTCGGAGAGGCGCATGACCCGCTCACGGATGAGCCTCGCACTCGCCGCATGCCTCGCGCTGGCCGTTGCGCTGGGAGGCTGTGGCAAGTCGTCCACGCCGATCACACCGGGCTCCGGCCCGCTGCCGTACCTGGGGCTGGTGCCCAACCCGAGCGACCCCGCGTTCTTCCATCCGGACTCGGCGCGCGAAGCGGTCGAGCTACCGCGGTCCACGGGCGTGAACATGGTGCAGATGGGCGACCTGTGGCGCACGCTCGAGCCCTCGGCCGGTGCGCTGTCCGGCGCCACGCTGAGGCTGCAGTGCTTCATCTACACCACGCTGGGCGTGCGGCCGTTCTTCAACCTGCGGCTCATCGACACCAACCAGCGCGGCGTGCCGGCGGATCTGGCCTCGACCGCCTGGGACGCCCCGGCGATGACCGCGCGCGTGGACGCGGTGGTGGACACGATCCTCGCGGTGTCGCAGCTGTATCCGCTCATCGTGCTCGGAATCGGCAACGAGGTGGACGTGTACTTCGCCGCACACCCGTCCGAGCTGCCGGCGTTTCGCGCGCTGCTCACGCGACAGATCGCGCGCATTCACGCGGCGCAACCGGGGCTGCCGGTGGGGACCAGCACCACGTCTCCGCAGAACGGCAACGGCTGGGTGGGGGACACGCTCAACGCGTACACCGACGTGCGCATGTACACGTACTACCCGTTCGTGCCGGCGAGCGACTTCCAGATGCAGCCGCCGTCCGTGCTGGATGCCGACCTCGACGCGATGCTCGCGCGCGGCACGAGCCCGATGTTCATGCAGGAGGTGGGCTACTCGAGTTCGCCCGCCTGCGGCAGCAGCCC
>JADLGX010000307.1 GCA_020849095.1 Candidatus Eiseniibacteriota bacterium | reverse complement strand
TGCGTCTCGGGCGCGATCGGGCTGTTCCGGGCGAGCGACCTGCAGGCGCTGCACCATCAGCACACCTGCGTGTTCCAGGGGGAGGACCTCCAGCGCACCATGCTCCACCTGCTCAACGGGCGGCGCATCGTGTTCGCGAACGAACCGGTGTGGACCGTGGCTCCCTCGCGCTGGGGCGGCTGGTTCCGCCAGCGCCTCGTGGGCTGGTATCCCGGCATCTACCATCAGGCGATGAACATGATCCGGCTGCTGCTGTGGCGGCACGCGAGCTGGCGCCTGCGATACGAGATGGTCTACAACCTCTACACCATCGTGAGCGATCCGCTGAAGAGCTGGGGGATCGCCGTCATGATCGCCGTGCCGGGCATGCGGATCTGGGGCGTGATCGTGTATCTCCTGTACCTGGCGTTCGAGCTCTTCCCCTGGTGGGTGATCCGGCAGCCGGGCAGCCGCTCCCGGATGCCGATCGGTGTCCTGCTGGCGTATCCGCTCTATGGCGCGCTCAACACGCTGCTGCGGACCTTCGCCATCCTGACTTGGTTCTGGCTCCGGCACGTGCGCACCGACATGCGTCCGCGCCGCGGTCCATCCGATCGGGTGCCCGTATGAGGATGCGCACGCTCGCCCTGCTCGCCCTGCTGTCGCTCCATGGCGCCGCATTCCCGGCCGCCGCCGGCACGCTCGTGGGCGCCCAGTTTCGCTACTGGTCCTTTACCGACGGCAACGACCTTCGCGACCCGCTCGTCTACCTGCAGGCGGGGCCGGTGCGCGCCCAGTTGGAGTACTGGCAGCCGCTGCGTGGGGAGGAGCAGTTCCGTCCGGAACTCGGCGTGCACGTGCGCGACGCGCGGCGCTCCTCCTACTTCGTTCAGTGGCGTCACGAACGCTCGCAGGAGCGTCTCTGGTTCGGCACCGAGCAGGTGGCGGGCGCGGGCTGGGTCGCGCGCGCGTCGGTGGGGCCGATGCTTCCGCACGAGGGCGGCGACCCGAGCGTGGTGCTCGAGGGGGGCGCGGACCGCTACTGGGGAGACTATTCGTTCGCCGGCGCGACGCTCGTGCACGATCCGCGCGAGGGTGGCCTGTGGGTGGTGCCCGTTCGCGCGCGTTTCGCGACGGAGCGGAACGACTGGCTCCAACTGACGGTCGCTCCCGCCAGCCGCCGCACGTTCGGCTGGGCGGTGGATCTCAAGCGCGGAATCCTCCGCGCCGGACTCGAGCGCAACAGCCGTTTCGACTTCACCGCCCGCGACAACGTCATCTTCACGCTGGGGTTCGAGGCGCGGCTTCCCGGACCCTCCCCGAGCGAGGAAAGGTGACTCTGGCCAAACTTTGTTTCGTGTCGCATCGAAAGTTCATGCGTTCGTCATAAAGCACTGGTGCGGTGGGGGTTCGAAGAGTGAAACTCTCCTCGCAGGACGAAACCCTCTCGGATGTCGCTCAGGCCGAGGGCTGGCGCCTGTCCCCACCGCTCGCTTGGAGGTTCCGATGAAGCTGGTCACCCGTCTGGTCCTGATGTGCTGTTCGCTGCTGGTGGTCACCGCCGCGCTCGCGTCGGCCCGTCCCGCTCCTGAGGTTTCGCCCCTGCCCAACGCCGGCGAGCCGATCACGCGAGTTCGCGTCGGTCCGCAGAGCGTTTCGAGCGTCTGCGACCTGGGCGTGAGCACGGGAGCGGCGTGGCTCATCAACTACATTCTTCCTCCGAACGACGCGTACTACACGCTGCTCGATCCCGCGGCCTGCGGCCTGTGCAGCGGCAACTCGGTCATCGCGACGACCGCGCACGTAATGCTCAGCTTCCCGACCGTGTGCACGATTCCCGTGACCGTCGGCATCGTGGGCGCCACCGGCGCTCCGGGTTGCTACACGCCCGACCTCGGCAACGTGCTCGTCGCTCCGACCACCTACAACGCCAGCGCGCCCGCGGCCGGCGTGTGGGACTTCTCGTTCGCGCTGCCCCCCGGCGCTTGCGTCGATGAACCGGCGTTCCTCCTGGTCGAGTTCCAGACCCCGTCGGGCTGCAACACGTCCACGCTGATTCCCCGTCTCGTCACCACCGACGGTTGCCTGGCCTGCACCAGCTGGAACATCTATCCCGGCGGCGGTCCCGACGACCTGTGCGTGGACATCGGCTTCCCGGGCAACCCGCTCATGTGGGTCAACGCCGACTGCTGTGCCGTCGTGCCGACCCTCCCGAAGAGCTGGGGCAGCCTGAAGCTCTCGTACCGCTAGATCTCGCATCACACGGAAAGGGGCGGGCCGCTTCGCGGTCCGCCCCCTTTTCGTCGCCCGCTTCAGGCCACGTTGCGAGGATGCTTGGCGAGATCCGTCCGCGGAAGCTCGCCCCGATCGAGCAGGTCCACGAACACGTCCACGATGGTGGGATCCCACTGCGCGCCGCAGCCCTCCCTCAGCCGGTGGACGGCCTCGACTTGATCGAGCGCCGAGCGGTAGGGACGATCGGTCGTCATGGCGTCGAACGCGTCGGCGACCGAAACGATGCGCGCATGCAGCGGAATCGCCTCGCCGGCCAGCCCCTGCGGATAGCCTCCTCCGTCCCATCGCTCGTGATGCCCGCGCACGATGGGGGCGACGACCGGCGCGAACCGCATCGAGGAGACGATCTCGGCGCCGATGTCCGGGTGACGGCGCACTTCCGCGAACTCGCTCGGCGTCAGCGATCCGCACTTGCGCAGTACGCTGTCGTCGATCCCGATCTTGCCGATGTCGTGAAGGATGCCGCCGTACCACGCGTGCCTCGCGTCCTCCGGGCCGCACCCCAGCGACGTCGCGATCGTGCGGCTGTACTCGGCAAGCCGCCAAAGGTGACCGTCGGTGTAGGAGTCGCGGGCCTCGACCGTGCGCGCGAGGGTGAAGATGACGTTCTCCGTGCGTTCGAGCTGGTCGGTGAGGTGCTTCACGCGGAGCAGGGCGCGGATGCGGGCCAGCAGCACGGCGTGCTCGAACGGCTTGCTCACGAACTCGTCGGCGCCGGACTCGAGACCACGAATGCGTGACTCCGTGTCGGGAAGTCCGGTGATGAGAACGATCGGGAGCAGTTCGCCTTCGCTCATGCGGCGAACGCGACGGCAGACTTCGAAGCCACTGAGCCCGGGCATCGTGATGTCGAGGAGCAGGAGGTCGGGCGTGTGGCGGGAGATTTCTTCGAGGGCGTGTTCACCGCAGTCCGCGGTGCGGACCGAGAATCCATGGGATGCCAGGAGTCGTCCCAGCAGCCCGCGTACGCGCGAGTCGTCGTCGCAGACGAGCACACGGTCGTTCATGCGGCACCATCCATCCCGAGGGAGAGCATGGGAGTGGAGAAGGGATGAGAGGGGTGCGCGCGGCGTCCTGCCGGAGGGCATCGATCCATCGAAGGCGCACGCGCACTCTAGGCTTCTTCGCGCTCGACGTGAAGCGCGAACTCGTCCGCGTGGAAGACTCATGAGGGCGCCGGTTCGCACCGTGAATGAAGACGCCGCGCCGTCGTGCAGCGTCCCTGCGCGACGGCGTCGAGATTCCCGGAAGATGCCGAAACGACGATCGCCAGCGTAGCGCTGGGCCCACCCGAGCATGCCGCTCACGCCGGGTGGGAGCGGGTCGCGAGCGCGTGTTATCGTGTCCGTCCACCATTCACGCCTCACGCAGCGGCGGGCGCCGGACGGCGCCCGGTCCGGGAGAGAATCGGATGAGCGAAGCCACGATCATGGAACGCCTTCAGGTCGCGATGGTGAAGGCCATGAAGGAAAAGGACGCCACCACGCTGAGCACCGTGCGCATGCTCAAGTCCGCGCTCATGGAGGCGAAGACCGCCAAACCCAGGGACTCGGTCCTGAGCTCCGAAGAGGAGATCGAGATCCTCCAGCGCTACGTGAAGAAGCGCCGCGAGACGATGGCGCTCAACCTTCAGGCCGGACGCGCGGACCTCAACGAGAGCGAGGAGCGCGAGATCGCGATCACGCAGTCCTTCCTGCCCGAGGCCGTTTCCGAGGAGGCGCTGGCGGAAATCGTGCGCGCCGCCGTTGCTTCCACCGGCGCCGCCGGTCCGAAGGACATGGGCAAGGTGATCGGAGCCGTCATGGCGCAGGTCAAGGGGCGCGCGGAAGGCAGCGCGGTCTCCCGCCTGGTCAAGCAGGCGCTCGGCTCCTGAGCGGGGGGCGCCTCCGCCTGGATTCGTCAGCCGCCCGTTGCCGCCGTGTCGGCCGCGGGCGGTTCGCCGTCCGGTTCCGGCGCCAATGTGTCGGCTGCCGGAGGGGGCAGCGGCGGCAGGCCGCGCACGTCGCGATAGTCCGTCTCGGTCAGTTCGCCCTTTCGGAGCATGCGCGACGAAATCATGCGAATCCGGCGTTCGATGCGGCGCGGCGGCTCGACCGGAGAGAAGCGCCGGGGATTGATGATCACCGCCGCCAGCCGCACCGACTGCTTGGCGGTCAATCGTGACGCGGGCACGCCGAACCAGCGCCGCGCCGCCGCCTCGGCGCCGAAGACGCCGTCACCCCATTCGATCTCGTTCAGGTAGAGCTCGAAGATGCGGCGTTTGGTGAGCGAGCGTTCGAGCCGCAGCGCGAGCAGCACTTCCTTCAGCTTGCGGGTGGGCGTGCGTTCGGTCCCGAGCCAGAGGTTCTTGGCGAGTTGCTGCGTGATCGTGCTGCCTCCGCGCGCGAACCGCCCGGTCTGGAGATCCTTCTTGGCGCTTGCCCTGATCTCGTTCCAGTCGAGCCCATCGTGCGAGAAGAAAGCGTCGTCCTCGGCGATGAGCACGGCGCGGCGCAGGTGCGGGGAGATGCGCTCGTAGGACACCCACGTCTGCCGGATGCGGTAGGGCTTGCCCTCGCGCGCCGCTTCACGCTCGCGCTGCTGCATGAGCGCCGTGCGCGCCGGGTTCTTCGTCGAGAGCGAGGCCACGTCCACGGATGCCACGTCGCCCATGGCCCAGGCCAGCAACCCCACGCACAGCGCGAGGCCGAGCAGGAATAGGCGCCCGAGGCAGCCGCTCTGGCGGCGGCGTCTCATCGGCGGTCCGGCCCGATGCGGCGGGCGGCGAGGGAGGAACGGGTCCGCGCCGCGTGCGGCGCGCGGGTCAGAAGTTCGAGATCGGGCACGGGCGCAGTCTAATGAGCCGGGCTCGCGTCACCAAGCTTTGGGTTTGCTGGCCCTTCGCGGCGGTGCCTATACTCCGGCGCGATTTCCACCCACCGCACTTCTACTCCCTCACAGGTGACGCATATGACCAGCGCGACGGCGTACCGGAACATTCTCGTCGAGGCTCAGGGCAAGGTCACGATCCTGCGCGTGAACCGGCCCGACAAGCTCAATGCCATCAACCGCGAGACGCTCGGCGAGATCGCCGACGCCGTGCGTGCCTTCGCCTCCGACGATTCGCAGGGCGCGCTCGTGATCACGGGCGAAGGCGTGAAGGCCTTCATCTCGGGCGCGGACATCGGCGAGCTGCAGCCGCTCGGACCGTCGGAGGCCGAGGACATCTCTCGCTTCGGCCAGGCCGTCGTCGAGCTCATCGAGCGCAGCCCCAAGCCGGTCATCGCGGCCGTCAATGGTTTCGCGTTCGGCGGCGGCTGCGAACTGGCCCTGGCGTGCCACATCCGCCTCGCGTCGGACAATGCCGTCATGGGACTTCCCGAAGTGAAGCTCGGTATCATTCCCGGCTATGGCGGGACGCAGCGCCTTCCGCGCCTCGTCGGACCCGGGCGCGCCTTCGAGCTCGTGCTCACCGGCCGGCCCGTCAAGGCCGAGGAGGCCGCGGCGATCGGGCTCGTGAATCGCGTGCTGCCGCAAGCCGAACTGCTTCCGGAAGCCATCAAGATGGCCGAAGGCATCACGCGCAACGGCCCGCTCGCGGTGGCGGCGGCCATGGAGTGCATCGTGCGGGGCATGAACCTTTCGCTGGACCAGGGCCTGCGCTTCGAGAGCGGGCGCTTCGGCATTCTGGCGGCGAGCGAGGACATGCACGAGGGGCTGCAGGCGTTCCTCGACAAGCGCCCCGCCAACTTCCAGCGCAAGTAGTCGGGTGCGGCCGTGCCTCCGGGCGCGGCCGCGTCCATTCCCCGGAGGCGTCATGGAAGACGTGATGAAGGACCTCATCCCGATGTCGCTGTCGCTGCTGCTCGGCACGCTCGTGGGATGGGAACGGCAGATGGGCCGCAAGCCGGCAGGCCTGCGCACGCACGTACTGGTCTGTCTCGGCTCGACGATGTTCTGCCTCACCACCTCGTATGCTCTCCAGGCGTTCGGCGGAACGAGCATGGATTCCACGCGCATCGCGCACGGCGTGGTGACCGGCGTGGGCTTTCTCGGCGCCGGCAGCATCATGCGGCAGGAGGGCTACGTCGCCGGGCTCACGACCGCCGCGAGCATCTGGATGGTCGCCGCCATCGGCGTGGCCGTCGGTGTCCACGCGTACGCTCTGGCCACGATCGGCACGCTGTTCGCGCTGCTGGTGCTCGAGGGCTATCGCTGGGTCGAGCGGTTCCTGTCGCCGGGCCACGAGCACGACAACAGCGAGTAGCGCTCCCCGGTCAAGACGACGCCGCCCGGCCATGAGCCGGGCGGCGTCTTTTTTCGAGGCGCGGGTGAGGGCTCAGCGCAAAGTCACCACGCGAACGCACAGCACGCGGCTCGCCGCTTCCAGCCGTAGCGTGTAGGTGCCGGGCGGGATGCGGTTGCCGTTGCCGTCGCGGCCGTCCCAACTGCACACGTGCTCGCCGGGCTCGAGGTCCTGCTGGCAGAGCGTGTGCACGATCTGGTTGGCCGAGTTGATCACGTAGGCCGCGACCGGCGTCGAACGCGGCAATGCGAATCGCAGCTGCGCGACGGGCGCGATGCGCGCGCCGGGAACGACGGCCAGCCGGGGCTGGTCCGGCTGCCGGGCGTGATGCGGGTGCGGAGTGGCGGTCGAGGGGCGCTGCATGGGCGAAGCTTTCTCGAACGGCGGGGGCTCGTCCGTTGAGGGGACCGATCGGTCTCTGCATGGGATGAACTGCGGCCGGTCTACGCGATCCCGTCACGAGCGGTTCCGGCGGCGAGCCCGAAATATGCGCCCGGGCGACGCTCCGGCCAAGTCAAGTCTGTGCCCGGCCTTCCGCAAACCGGCGGCGAGTTCAGCCTTTCAGCGCCTCGATCACGAGATTGCCGACCTGGTCGGTCCCGAAGCCCGAATCCATGCCCAGATTGGGCATGCGCCGGGAGCGGATGAGCCCCTCCACCGCCCGCTCGAGGCGCTCCGCACCCGGCGTTTCGCCCAGATAGTCCAGCATCATGGAAACGGCCATGATCGTGGCGAGCGGATTGGCGCGGTTCTGCCCGGCGAACTGCGGCGCCGAACCGTGGATGCTCTCGAACAGGCTGACACGCCCCGGGTGCAGGTTGGCGCTGGCGGCCAGTCCCAGCCCGCCGACGAGCGCCGCCCCGAGGTCGGTGAAGATGTCGCCGAACATGTTGCTCGTCACCACGGTGTCGTACTGCTCGGGAGCGGTGACCACGAACATGCAGGCCGCATCGATGTACTGGTGCTCGCGGGTGATGTCCGGGTACTCGGCGCCCACCTCGGCGAACGTGCGGGTCCACAGCTCCATCGCGCGGACGGCGTTGGCCTTGGTGAGCAGCGTGAGCTTGCGGCGACGATTGCGCGCCCGGCACAACTCGAAGGCGTACCGGATCACGCGCTCGACTCCCTTGCGCGTGAAGATGATCTCCTGCGTCGCGACCTCGTCGGGCGTGCCCTTCTTGAACTGTCCCCACATGCCGGCGTACGCGTCCTCGGTGTTCTCGCGCACCACGAGCATGTCGAGGTGTTCCGGCCCCTTGCCCTTGAGCGGGGTGAGGTACTCGTCGTAGAGCTTGACCGGGCGCAGGTTGGCGAAAAGGTCGAGCCCGAACCGCAGCCGCGCGACGATGCCGAACTCCAGGAACCCCGGCGCCATGCGAGGATCGCCGATCGCGCCCAGCAGGACGGCGTCGTGCTGCTTCACATGTTCGAACGCCGCGTCGGGGAACACCTCCTGGGTCTTCAGGTAGTGCTCCGCGCCGAACGGGAAGTGCGTCAGCTGCACGCCGAATCCCTCGAGCGCCGCGACGCTTTCCAGCACGCGAACGCCTTCGCGCACGACCTCGGGGCCGATGCCGTCACCGGGAATCACCGCAATGCGATAGGTCTTCGCCACGAAAGGGGCACTCCTCGCCGCGCGGGCGGCGTTCAGGGTTGCAGCGTGAGTTCGAGCGACGCCCAGCAGGGTATGGGATGTCCCAGCCGCTGCGCGGGGCGGAATCGCCAGGTGCCGGACAGACGCGTGAGGTCCGCCACGAGCGACTCGGGAATCGCCCCGATCGCGATCCACGGCAGTTCGTTCAGGACCGGCCGGCCCTGCTCGTCCACCAGGACGGTGACGAAGATGCGAAGGGGCTTCGTGAGCTGGAGCCGGGCCTTCTGTTCGTCCGAGAGCGTCATCGCGGGCGCGCCGAGCGCGGCCGCCGGCTGGTCGTGCCGCGGGGTTTCCTCGAGCTTGGGGTGCAGCGGCGACGTGAGCGCCGCCGTGCGCCGGATTCCGGTGAGGAACTCGACGGGAAGCGAGTCCGGCCGCGAGCCCGGCAGGCGCAGGCGCACGAGAGACAGCGCCGCAGCCCGGAAGGCGGAGTCCGCGCCGACCGACCGTTCGAACGACGCGCGCGCCGATGCGCGATCGCCCGCGCGCCACGCCCACAGTCCGGCCAGCCAGTGCGCCTCGGGAAGCGTCGGATCGAGCTGCGCCGCGCGCCGCGCGGCGGCGGCGGCGACGGAATCGCGCCCGGCGCGGCCGGCCGCCACGGCGAGCAGCAGGTGTTCCTTGCCGGCCATCGGGCGCGCCGCGACCGCGAGCAGCGCCGCGTCGCAGGCCGTGTCCCAGCGGCCCGTGGCCAGCGCCAGTTCGGCACGGGCGCGCGCCACGTACCAGTGCCAGCCGTCGTAGCGCCCGTTGCGCCAGATGGCCTCGCGCTGGTTGAAGACGTAGTCCTGCCGCCGTGCCGGGTTCGTGCTGTCCGCCAGTGCCGAGTCGAGCAGCGGCCGGGTCAGCCGCGTCCAGGCGCTGTCGAGCTGGCCGCTGCGCGCCTCGTCGAGCGCCAGCGTCAGCTCGAGGTCGGCGTCGGGCGCGACGCGGACGCGCAGTTCGCGCAGGCGCTTCGCCGCTCCGGCGTAGTCGCCCTCTTCCTCCTTCATGCGCGCTTCGGCGGTGAGCTGGCCGATCGGGGCGAGCAGCTTGGGAGGAGCGGGGCGGCGGGCCGGTGCCGCGGCGCGGCGCGCCGGCGTGGTGGCCGCCATCGCGGTCGTGGAGAGCAGCAGCAGTGCCAGGCACAGCGCGGGCGCCGCGCGATTCGCGCGGGACGCACGGGTCACGAAGTCCTCGTTTCGGCCAGCGCGCCGAGGACGCCGTGCACCTCGTCGTCGGTGAGCACGCGGTCCACGCTCTTGGCGCGCTGGAAAACCGCCTGCACGCGCTCGTTCGTGGGCTCGATGTTCCGGCTCTGCAGCCAGTAGATCACGTTGCTCTCGCCGCTCATGGGGCCGACCTCGATCTCCTGGTGCCGCCCGATCATCGCGGCGGGCACGCCCGAGTACACGCGGTCGGCGAGCCAGGCCTCACCCTTCCGGTACGCCTTGATCACCGCGGCCGCATGCACGCCGGTGCCGGTGCGGAAGGCGTCGGGGCCCACCATGGGGTAGTTCACCGGGATCGGCACGCCGGTGCCGGCCGAGGTCTTCTCGCAGTACTCGGACAGCGACGTGAGGTCGTTCTCGATCCAGCCCAGCAGCCGCAGGTTCACGAGCAGCTGGTCCATGGCCGTATTGCCGACCCGCTCGCCGATGCCGATCGCGCAGCCGTGTACGCGGCTCGCGCCGGCGCGGATGGCCGCGATCGTGTTGATCACCGCCAGCCCGCGGTCGTTGTGCCCATGCCAGTCGAGTTCCACGTCGGCGCCGCTCTCGCGCACCACCTCGACCGCGAACCCGAGCAGGTTGCGCACGCCGGAAGGCGTCGCGTGCCCGACGGTGTCGCACAGGCACAGCCGGCTCGCGCCGCACTCGATGGCGGTCATGAACAGCTTGCGCAGAGTGGTGGGATGGGCGCGGATGGTGTCCTCGGTCACGTACATCACCTTGAGCCCTTCGCGCACGGCGAACGTGACCGCCTCGCGCGTGTGCTGGAGCATCGTGTCCTCGCTCCAGTTCTCGGCGTACTGGCGGATCGGCGAGGAGCCGATGAACGTGCACACCTCGATGGGCAGGCCGGTCTTCTGCGTGACCTCCACAACGGGCTCGATGTCGCGCACCATGGTGCGCGCAGCGCAGTTCGCGGCGATCTTCAGCTTGGAGGACACGATCTCCTGCGCGAGCAGGGTGACGTCGCGCACCACGTGCGGTCCGGCGCCCGGCAGCCCGATGTCGGCGGTGTCGATCCCGAGCCGGTCCATCAAGTGGAGGATCTCGATCTTCTGCTCGATCGGCGGGGACTTGACCGAGGGCGACTGCAGTCCGTCTCGGAGCGTCTCGTCGTCGAACTGGATACGGTAGGGCGGCCGGTCCCAGCGTTCCCCGGCTTCGTTCCAGTCGTAGATGAGTTCGTGTTCGTCCATCGGGGGCTCCTGCGGGCATGAATGGGGAGCAGCCACGTTCGAGCGAGGAATGAGTAAAGCCCGCGCCGGGCAGCCGGGCAAGTCGCGCTTGTGTGAAGCCGAAAGGGCCCGGATCGCGGCTGCGTCCGGGCCCCGGCCGTGGCGAGCCGGCGCTACGCGCGCTCGACCAGAACCGCCATGCCCTGGCCGCCGCCGATGCAGGCGGAGGCGATGCCGTACTTCTTGCCGCGCCTGCCGAGTTCGACCAGCACCGAGTAGATCAGCCGCGTGCCCGTGGCGCCGAGCGGGTGGCCCAGGCCGATGGCGCCGCCGTTCACGTTGACCTTGTCGCGATCGAGTCCGAGGTCCTTTTCGACCGACAGGTACTGGCCCGAGAAGGCCTCGTTGATCTCGAACAGGTCGATCTGGTCCAGCTGGAGCCCGGTCTTCTCGAGCACCTTGCGGATGGCCGGCGCCGGGCCGAAGCCCATGATGTCGGGATCGACACCCACGTAGGACCAGCCGCGCACGTAGCCCAACGGCGCCTTGCCCTCGGCCTTCGCGTTGGCGGCGGTGGTCACCACCACGGCCGCGCCGCCGTCCACCACGCCCGACGCGTTTCCGGCCGTCACCATGGACTCGGGGCCGAACGCCGCGGGCAGCGAGGCGAGCCGCTCGATGGACGTGCCGGGGAAGAGGTGATCGTCCTTCTCCACCATCGAGCTCTTCTTGCCCAGCTTCACCTCGACCGGGACGATTTCCTCGGCGAAGCGGCCGTTGTTGTTCGCTTCGTTGGCGAGGTTGTGCGACCTCAGCGCGAACTCGTCCTGCTGCTCGCGCGTGATGCCGTACTTGCGAGCCAGGTTGTCGCTCGTCTGCGCCATAAAGAAGCCGCAGTAGGTGTCCTTGAGCGCCACGAAGAGCGAGTCCTCCAGCTGCGCGCCCGGTCCCAGGCGAAAGCCGGCGCGCGCGCCGCGCAGCACGTGCGGCGCCTGGCTCATGCTCTCCATGCCGCCGGCCAGCACCCACTGGGCCTCGCCCAGTTGCAGCAACTGCGCCGCGCTCACGATCGACTGCATGCCCGAGCCGCACAGGCGGTTCACGGTCAGCGCGGGGCAGCCGATGTCCACGCCCGCCTTGAGCGCCACGTGGCGGGCGCCGTAGAGCGCGTCGCCCGACGTCTGCAGCGCGTTGCCGAACACCACGTGATCGATGCGGCTCGCGCTGAGCGACGCGCGGTCGAGCGCGCCGCGCGCGGCGGCGGCGCCCAGGTCGAGCGCCGACATCGCGGCCAGGGCGCCGCCGTTCTGGCCGTCGCCTCGCTTGCCGCCGATCCACTCGGCCATGGGCGTGCGGGCTCCGGAAACGATCACGACTTCGGGAAGTCCGTTGGACACGGGTGTGCTCCTTGATGAACCGAGTGGAGGGCGCGGAGCCCGTTCGGGCCGCCGCGGAAGGGTCGGGGTTCGCGCCGAAAGGGGCGCGCGGCCCGGGACGGTAGCAGAGACTTTCCCGGCGTCAACGCGGCGCGCCGCCGTGGTAGCTTGGCCGCCATGAAATCCCACACCGAGTACCTGACCATGGACATTCCCGCGCGCCGGGCATTCGTCAACCTGACGCC
>JADLGX010000306.1 GCA_020849095.1 Candidatus Eiseniibacteriota bacterium | reverse complement strand
TCGAGTACTCGTACCGGGTGAAGTCGCTGCGCCGGGACCGCCGGGTCTGGCTGCAGCGGTTCTTCCTTCCGGGTTCGGGCGCTGCCGCGGTCGAGGGCATGCGCGAGGGCGAGCAGCGCGGCGGCCTGCGCCGCCAGTTCGTCCGCGTGCCCGTTCAGGAACTGCCGCCGGGCGCCTATCTGCTCGAAGTCCGGGTGCGCGACCGGGAGGCGGGGACCGAAGAGGTGCGAGAGGCGGAGTTCACGCGATTGCCGGAAACTGGGCGCTGAGCGGACCCGAAATCCCGCTGCAGTCCGGGGGAGGCGGCGCCGATACCGTGCGCAACGCCCTGATCCTCGCCCTCTCCCTGCGGAAACACGCCCATGTCCGATCCCAAGCCGCGCATCCTGATCGTCGACGACGAACCCGATCTTCTCGCCGTGCTCCACTTCGGCCTCGAATCCGAGGGCTTCGAAGTGATCGAGGCCAGCGATGGAGAACGAGGACTCGAACTCGCCCGCACGGCGCAGCCCAGCCTGATCGTGCTCGACCTGATGCTGCCCCGGCTCGACGGCTACAAGGTCTGCCGCGCCCTCAAGTTCGACGAGCGGTACCGGGCGATCCCGATCTTCATCCTGAGCGCGCGCTCGGGCGAGACCGACCGCCGCCTGGCGCTCGACCTCGGCGCCGACGCCTACATGACCAAGCCCTACGACATGAAGGACCTGGTGGCCCGCATCCGCGCCCGGGTCGAAATGCAGCGCGAGGCCGACGCGGCGGGAAGCGCCGGAGAGTCCGCGGCCTGATCGCGCTCCGCACCACGACAACGAGAGCCTCCGCGCCATCGGGCACGGAGGCTCTCGCGTTTTCGCTTCGCTTCAGGCGCGCGGGGGCAGGTGCGCCGCGGGATGCTCGCGCAGCACCGCGAGCAGCTCGGCGTGAAGCGCCGCGCCGGCGGCGCACACCTGGCGCGCGTCGATGCGGAACGCCCCTCCCGAGTAGTCCGTGATCGTGCCGCCCGCCTCGCGAATGATCAGCGAGCCGGCCGCCACGTCCCACGGCGAAAGGCTGCCCTCCCAGAAGCCGTCGAAGCGCCCCATGGCGAGGTAGCACATGTTGAGCGCCGCCGAGCCGTCGCGGCGGATCCCCTGCGCGCGCAGCAGGAACGCCTGGAACAGCGGCAGGTGGCGTTCGGGATGCTCGCGCACGTCGTACGGGAATCCCGTCACGAGCAGCGCGTCCTCGATGTGTTCACAGCCGCTCACGCGGATCGGCGCGCCGTTGAGCGTGGCCCCTTCGCCTCGGGCCGCGGAGAACATCTCGTCCCGCACCGGGTCGTACACCGCGCCGGCGACGACCTCGCCGTCCACCTCGACTCCCACCGAGACGCCGAAGAACGGGTAGTTGTGCGCGAAGTTCGTGGTGCCGTCGAGCGGGTCCACCACCCAGCGCACGCGCGCGCCGGCGGCGGCATCGTGCGCGCCCGATTCCTCGGCGAGCACGCCGTGCCCGGGCCAGTCGCGCCCGATCAGCTGCAACAGCCGCGCTTCCGAGCGCTTGTCGTACTCGGTCACGAGGTCGATGCGCCCCTTGCGCTCGGGCGCGTGAATGCGGCCGTAGCCCTCGAGCACGATGGCGCCGGCTTCGGCGGCGTACGCCTGCGCGCTCTCGCGCAGCTGGTGTGGAGTGGGAACGTTCACGGGACTCCTCGTGGGGCCGCTCAACCGCGAGCGACGCTGTGCAGGCAGAAGCGCGAGTACGGGCAGTCGCCGCACTTGCGCGGGTCCGGTGTCGCGGGGAACTCGCCCGCGCGGATTCCGGCCGCGGCCTGGCGGACGCGCGCGAGCGCGAGTTCGTAGTGCTCGGGTTCGATCACGGCGTCGCCGGTCACGCCCGAGCCGACGAAGCTGAGCTGCACGCGGGAGGGCAGCACGTCGCGCGTCTCGCGATAGGCGAGCGCGTAGAGCCCCAGCTGTTCCGCTTTGAGGCTCTGCTTCGCGCGATCGCGAGCCTTCTCCGGATCGGTGACGTCGCCGGTCTTGTAGTCCACCAGCACGATGCCGTCGGGTGTCTGGTCGATCCGGTCCCAGCGTCCGGTGACCACGTCCTGGTCCACCTTGAACTTGAAGTCCATCTCCACGGCGAGGGGGACGCGGCCTCCGGCCGCTTCTCTCTCGACGAAGCGGCGCAGCGCGTCGCGCCCTTCGTTCTGGCGGCGCTCCTCGTGCTCGAGCGAATAGAAGCCTTCGCTCGACCACGCGCCGTCGAACGCGCCGATCACGTCCTCGGCCGAGATGGGCAGGCCCTTGAGCCGGTGCTGCAGGTACACGCGGATCGCATGGTGCACCGCGATGCCGTACATGGCGCGCGGATCGGAGCCGAGAGGCACCTGCACGATGTGCGCGTAGCGGTACTTGAGCGGACAGGTGAGGAAGTCGTCGATCTGGCCGTGCGAAAGCCGCAGCGCCTCGTCGGGTCCCACCACGCGCGGACCCACCGCGGGCGTTTCGGCCGCCGGCGCGTGGCGGAGGATGGCCTCGGCCGGGGATGCGGTGCGAGAGCGCTTGGGAGGAGCGGGAAGCTCGAGCGCCTCGGCCACGAACTTACTCATCTTGGCGGTCATCTTGCCGCCGTAGTCGTTCGCGTGAGTGAGCACGAGCCGGTCGCGCGCGCGCGTGAGCGCCACGTAGAAGAGCCGGCGCTCCTCGCGCTCGTGGTCGGCGGCCGGGTCGGTCTGGCCGTGCGTGAGTTCGGGCGGGAACGGCATCGGGTCGCCGTGACGGCGACCGGGAAAGCGCCCCTCGACCAGGTTGACCACGTACACGACCGGAAACTCGAGCCCCTTGGCGTTGTGCGCCGTGAGCAGCTGGACGGAGTCCTCGTCGAGCTCGGCGATCGCGGCCTGCGGGTCGTCGCCCGCCTCGATCAGCAGGTCGAGGTGCACCATGAACTCCGGCACGCGGTCGCTGCGCAGCAGCGGTCCCACGCGCTGCACGATGCCGAACAGCTTGTTCAGGTTCTGCACGCGCTCGACCGACTCGGCCGACTCGTCCTGCGACAGCTGGCCCAGCAGCCCGCTCTCCGTGACGAACGCGTAC
>JADLGX010000305.1 GCA_020849095.1 Candidatus Eiseniibacteriota bacterium | reverse complement strand
CGGCCCGGACGGCGGGGAGATCGACTGAGAACGCTGGATTGGAGCGTGAAGAGGTAGCACGCGCGGGATTCGGCGAGCAAGAGCCAAAGCCCGCCGGGGGCACCGGCGCGGAGGGCTGGCAGGCGAGCGCGGCCGGGGCGCGTTGCGGCCCGCGCACGGCCGACCGGCCTAACGGATCTGCACGCCCCGAGTGACCAGGGACTGCCGGGCCGTCCTCAGGCGAACGAACCACAGCCCCGGCTCGAGCGTGCCCCCCTCGTTCCACGTGATGCGGTGGGTGCCCGCGCCGAGCAAGCCCACCTCCCGCCGCGCGACCACGCGGCCCGCGACATCGAAGAGCTCCAGCGTCGCGGGGCGGGCGTCGGGCAAGGTGAACTCGATGGTCGAGGCGTCCCGCGAGGGGTTCTCGAGGAACCCACGCAGTGCCAGCACAGCGGCGGCCGGCACGTGCACCGTCGTCTGGCTGCCGGCAAGCGCGCCGTCGGCGCCGAGCAAGCGATAGTCGAGCACATCGCCCGGGCGGACGTCGCGATCTTCGAACGCCCAGCGCTCGTATTCCGTCGCGGTCGCGTCGCCGAGCTCCGCCCACACGCCATCACCACTCCGCCGCTGCACGAGCGGGGCGCCTGTCGCACCCGAAACCTGCCACTCGATGCGGACCCGTTCCGCCGATGCGTCGGTGTCCACGAGGGAGCAGGCCACCGGGACCACGGCGTCATCGGCGAGAAGCTGCACGTAGAGAGCATTCGTGTCGGGTCCGGCGCTCGTCCAGCAGATCAATGCGCGACCCGGTGACAGGGCGATCATCTGGATCGGCGCCTTGGCGGACGGCGAGATCACGGTACCGGGCGATGCCCAGCGCGGCGCCATCTGCCCGTTCGGCTGGATGTGGTTCGCGTACAGCGTCGTCCCGTTGAGCCAGCCGTCGAAGATTCCGCCCAGCGAATCAAGCGCCGTGTAGGTACCGTGAAAGTCGGGCAGAGCTTCGCCAGGCCAGAGCTCGGTGATGGCGGGAGTGTCAAAAGTGCAGCGCTGGAGCTTACGTTGACCCGGTACTCCGAGCGCGAAGAACGCGCCGCCAAAGCCATCTTGCAGATAGGGTCGACTCGAGTAGGCCAAGCCGTCGGAGGGCCAGCCCTGTGCTGGCTGAAGATCACGCCCCAGGTGAACGAGGCGGGCTCCGACCGCTTCCTGCGCCCAGGCCAGAAAATCGCCTCCGTGGTTGAGCGGAGTGGCCCCAGCTTCCCATGGGACGATGGGCTCGAAGACCCCACGAACGCGAAGGCCCTCTAGCTGGTCCCAGCACCACACCGTGGTTCGTACTCCGTAGAGATCGTTGCTGTACCCACCGACTGCAGTGCCCGGGCGAACCATGGCTCCATTCGGCGACGCAAACTCGCTCACCAGAAGGGTGCTGTCTGGCCCGACATGGCAAACGTAATCCGGCTGCATCGCCTCGAGGTCGCCGGGAATACCGCAATGCCACATCAACCACGCGCCGCCAGCGCCGTCTGAGCTTGTTGCGACGAAGGGGGGCTGGATCGGATAGTACGGTGCCGTCTCCACCTGAGTACGCAGGACGAATCTGCCAGTCGCGGGCCAGCCGGGCGATCGCGCCCCGGTAGCACCGTAACGGAAGACGTAGTACTCGATATGTTTCTCGGGGAGCTCGCGAACCCCCAAGTCCATCCAGCGCTGGGCGATGCCCACGAGAAGCCCACCGTTGCCGTCCGCAGACGCGGCGAAGAGCTCACTTCGCTGGTCCCACTCGTCGAAGTACGGGCTTGGAGCGCGCAGCAATGCTGGGACGACCACGCCTGACTCCGGCCAGGCGGGTACAACTCCGGCTGAAGCGTTCAGGTGCTGCGCATAGGTCTCCCACTGACCGGGACGGCGCCAGAAGACGAACGCTCCACCCATCTCGTCGGGGATCGTATGCACCAGTTCGGCAGGCTGCGCGATCCGCAGCCCCCCGAGCGGCCATTCGGCGTTGGCGATACCAGCCACCAAAATGAGCGAGAAGACGCTCGACAGCGTGAACAGCGCGAGCCAGCATGCACGACTCATCGCACCCTCACTCCTCTCGCCAGTCGCGCCGTGCGCCCGTGCGTCAGCCGAATGAAGAACAGCCCCGGCGCGCGCGTGCGAAGCTCATCGCAATCAACGCGGTGCATGCCGGCCCCCAACATGCCGACTTCGCGGCGCACGAGCACTCGCCCCGTCACGTCGAACACCTCGAGCGTCGCGGTGCCAGCGTCGGGCAAGGTGAACTCGATCGTCGTGGCGTCACGCGAGGGGTTCTCGAGGAATCCGCGCAGTGCCAGCACGGCGGCGGCCGGCACGTGCACGGTCGCCTCGCTGCCGGCAAGCGCGCCGTCGGCGCCGAGCAAGCGATACTCGAGCACATCGGCCGGCTGAACGTCGCGGTCCTCGAACGTCCAGCGCTCGTATTCGGTCGCGGCCGCTTCGCCGAGTTCCGCCCACGCTCCGTCGACGCTGCGGCGCTGCACCAACGGCGCGCTCGTCGCGCCCGAGACCTGCCACTCGAGGCGCACACGGTCCGCCGACGCGTCGGTGTCCACGAGGGAGCAGGCCACCGGGACCGGCGCGTCGTCGGCGAGGAGTTGCAGGTAGATCGCGCCCGAGTCGGCGCCCGCGTCGGTCCACGCGACGATCGCGCGGCCGGCGCCGGAGGCGATCAGGGCGTACGGAGCGCGAGTCGCCGGCGCGATCTCGTTGCCTTCCGCTGCCCACGGCGCCGGGACATGGCCCTCGCCGGTCCAGTGGATTGCCTTCAGGCGCAGGACT
>JADLGX010000304.1 GCA_020849095.1 Candidatus Eiseniibacteriota bacterium | reverse complement strand
TCGGCGCCCGAGCGCAGCACGCGCAGCGCCAGCGCGTACGCGCGCGCGCGATGCGCCTCGACGAGCAGCCGGAACGCCGCCGTGTCGCCCCGCTGGGCGCGCGCGATCCACTGCTTCTCGTCCACCGGCACCGCGGACATGCGCGCGGCCGGCGGCGTCTCGAACCCCGTGAGCATGGCCATCGCCTCTTGGACGGCGCCGCCCGGGCGCCGGGTTTCAGCCCCGATCGCGCCGCCCGCTGAAACCCGGGACGCGCTCCGCTCCGTCCAAGGGGCGTGAACGACGAAGGCCGGCCGGCGCGTGGCGCCCGGCAGCCTCACGAACGAACTCCCCGAAGGAGGCAGGTCATGCACGGAGAAGAAGTCGGCGCCATCGTGATCATGTGCGGGTTCCTGCTGGTCGGCATGAGCATCGCGGGTGGCTACGTGATGGGAATGGTACGCGCCCGGCAGCGCCAGGGCATCGCCGAAATGATCCAGCGCGAACGCATCGCGCTCATCGAACGCGGTGTCGAGCCGGACAAGCTCCCGTCCATGCAGGCGCACCCGCTGTGGTCGACGCTCGAGAACGGCGCGGTCACCGAGCGCCAGCTGGCCGCGCGCCGCCGCCAGGGACTGCTCGCGGCGGGCTTCCTGTTCGCCTTCTTCGGCGCGGCTCTCGGCACGTTCCTCGGGCGCGTCGCGGGGGACGACATGTGGGCCGTGGGGCTGCTGCCCGGCTCCATCGGGCTGGCGCTGCTCACCTCGTCGCTGTTCGTGAAGGCGGAGTAGCCGGACGGCGGGGCGGCCGCCGACCGGCGCCGCCCTACTTGCCCTTCTCGATCTCTGCCGCCGCGCGATTGAGCGCTTCGGCCAGCGGCCCCACGCCGCGCGCGTAGGCGCGCGGGTCGCGGTCGAGCACCGCCTGGCCCAGGCGCGGCAGCGGCACGGGCGCGTAGCCCGTGTTGAGCCCGGGCGCGTACAGCTCGTGGCGGAACCACGGCCGGCCCTCGAGCCCCGGCCCCAGCAGGCCGCGCTCGGTGGCCATGAGCGCGCGGTTGATTCCCGCCGCGCCACCCGCCGGCCACAGGTCGCGCCCGGCCAGCGCGTCGTCCGCGCGCTTTTCCAGCGCGAACGCCGAGTTGCGCAGGCGCGCCGCCGCCTGCTTGGCGATGCCGAGAGCGGCGGTGAAACGCGCGGAGTCGGGCCGGCCCGCGGCCACGTCCTCGGCGCGCTCTTCGATGGCGAGCATCTCGTCGTACGCGAACGTCGCGGTGTGCGTGTAGCGCAGCGGCAGCACCTCGGAGTCCGCCAGGCGCATGGCCAGCCGCGTCCACACCTCGGTCATGGACTGGTGCATGACGTAGCCCGGGTCCACCACGCGGTCCACAAAGTCGAAGTCGTCGTAGATGGAGTGGTAGTTGCCGTTCAGTCCCTCGAAGCGCATGTCGAGTGACGGAATGCCCAGGTGGTCCACGAACACCGTGTAGTCCGAGCCGCTGCCCAGCGAGCCCATGGTCCACTCGAACGGACGCACCTGCTCCTGGCGGGACTTGCGCGTGCGGTTGAGCCGCGCCCAGTCGGAGCGTCCCTCGCTCCACGCGCGGTCCACGACGGTGTTCCACAGCGGCCGGTTCTGCACGGGGTCGCGCACGTCGCGCAGGACTTCGCCCATCAGGTCGCGCAGCGCGTGGCTGCCGTTGGCGCGAAAGTCGCGGCCCGACACCGCGGCGTCCACGTTGAGGTAGGCGACCGCGTTGGCCATGAGGTCGGCGGCGTTGCCCTCGCCCCACTCGGTGGAGCCCAGCAGGCCGTACTCCTCGCCGTCCCAGGAGCAGATCACGATCGAGCGGCGCGGCCGCCAGCCGGTCCTGGTCAGCGCGCCCAGCACGCGCGCGGACTCGAGCATGCAGATGGTGCCGCTGTTGGGATCGATGGCACCGTACGTCCACGCGTCGCGGTGGTTGCCGAGCAGCACCTTCTGTTCGGGATGATCGCGCCCTTCGAGCGTGGCGATCACGTTCCAGATCGGGCGGATGGCGTAGTCCTGCTCGATCTTCATGTGCACCTTCGAGGCGCCCGGTCCCACGTGGTACGTGAACGGCAGCCCGCCCTGCCAGCCGCGCGGAGCCTGCGGGCCGTCGAGCGACTGCAGAATCTTGCGCGCCTCGCCCCACGACAGCGGAATCGAGGGAATGCGCGGCAGCCCCTTGGCCTGCGACTGCGGCAGGCGCTGCAGCTTGCCCCCGCCGCCGCTGGGCCAGCCCGGCGTGGTGGGATCTCCCGGCCCTTCGGACAGGAACTGCACGCTGCCGCGCTGCACCGCATCCTCGGGGCGGCCCTGCCCGCGCGGATACGGATCGGCTTGCGCGAAACCGTCGTCGGCCGGATCGCTGTAGATGATCACCCCGGCCAGCCCCGCGCGCTCGGCGTTGCGCACCTTGAGCCCGCGGAACACCTTGCCGTAGCGCACCAGCGCGATGCGCCCGCGCAGGTCGATGCCCATGCCAGCGAGCTTGGCGAAGTCCTCGACGTCGCCGTAGTTGGCGTACACCACCGCGCCGGTCACGTCGCCCGAGGCGCCGTAGCCGTGGAACGCGTCGAACACGCCGCGGTCGCGCGAGTCCTTGTCGCCCGCGACGCCACTCTCGCGCACCGCCAGAGGACCGCCGTCGGGTTCGACCAGTTCGACGAGCGTGGACTTGGGGTAGTTGAGCAACACCGGAATCTCGACGATGCGCGCGTCCCAGCCGTACGCGTTGAGCCGGTTGAGCACGTACTCGGCGGTGGCGCGGTCGCCCGGCGTGCCGGCCACGTGCGCCTCTTCGGTGAGCAGGCGCAGGTGGCGGCGAAGCGTGTCGGGGCGGATGGCCAGCGCCATGCGGCGTTCGCGCGCGAGCTGGGCGTCGAAGCTGTCGGGCGCGAAGCCGGTCATGCCGGTGGGCGGCACGATGTCGCCGGGCGCGGGCTCGAGCACTCCCATGAAGGGGTGCAGGTCGGCGTCGATGCTGCACGCGCGCGGGGACGCCGCGGCATAGGGCAGCGCAACGGCGACGGCGGCGGCCAGGATCCAGCGCTTCATCGGGACTCCTCGAATCGGAGGGCTTGCCAGGGACGGGGGTTCGGCGCCGGAAAAGGATACGGGCCGCGCGGAATCGCTCCAAGCGGAATGCCCTGCGCGTCAGCCTCGGAGCGACACCAGGACGCCCGCCCCGATCACCAGCAGCGCGCCGATCACCTGGTGCCACTCCGGCACCTGGCCGAACATGGCCACTTCGAGCGCGTAGGTGAACACCACGCCCGAGTAGGCGACCGCCGACAGCGTGGCGGCGCGCCCGCGCGCGTAGGCGCGGCCCACGAACACCTGGCCCAGCCCGCCCGAAAGCGCGGCGGCCGCCAGCGGCAGGTAGGCCGCGGCGCGCACGGGGCGCAGCGTGGGCAGCGCCACCAGCAGCATGACGGCTCCGGCGAAGAGCGACATGTGCAGCGCGATCGCCTCGCTGCTCTCGTGCGGTCCCATGCGGCGCAGGCGCATGAGCGCGAACGCGTAGCTCACCGCGCCCAGCAGCACCACGGGTCCGGCTCCGCCGGTCCACCGGAAGTGCGCGCCCAGCAGCAGCGCCACGCCCAGGAAGCCCACGATCACTCCGGCCCACACCGGGCCGCGCACTTTTTCGCCCAGCACCGGACCGCTCAGCATGGCGATCCACAGCGGCGTGGTGGCGTACAGCGTGGTGGCGTCACCCACCGCGATCTGCTTGGTGCCGAGCGCGCTGAAGAGCGCCAGCGCGCCGCCAGTGCCGAACGCGGACCGGAGCCACGCGTTCTTCTGGTCGGTCACGCGCAGCGACTTGCCGTTCGCCCGCGCCGACACGATCGCCACCAGCGCGCCGCCCAGGAATCGCGCCGCGGCGATCTCCGCCCACGGCAGCTCATCGG
>JADLGX010000303.1 GCA_020849095.1 Candidatus Eiseniibacteriota bacterium | reverse complement strand
CTTCCCGGCCTGGGCGGACTGGACCAGCCCCGCCCGGGGCGCTTCTTTTTGACTCATCGTGAGGTGTCCCATGGGGGGGACATTTTCACGTGGCAGTTAGGGCGGACAGAATCATCTGGCAGCCACACCCCCGGCGCCGGGATTGCGCCGGGGGGCGGCCGTGGGTCAAACTCATGGAGAACTTCACCCTCATGAGGACCCCTCCATGCACCTTCGCTCTGCCTTCACGCGTCTCTCGGTGGCCGCCGGCCTGATGCTCCTGGCCGCTCTTCCCGCCTTCGCCGCCTCGGCCGACAACAACGTCGAGTGGTCGGGGGTTTCGCACGTCTCGTGGCAGGACCGGCGCCCGCTCTGCCCGGTCGGGGGCCAGACGTTCCAGGTGAGATTCCAGACCTGGCGCAACGACATCACGAGCGCGAGCCTGCACCTGACGGCCGGAGCGGCCGTGTCGGACATTCCCGCCGCCAAGGTCGGCGTGCGCGGGCCCTACGACATCTGGGCGGCGCAGGTGCCCGCGACCGCCTCGAACACCGAGAACTACTGGATCGCGCTGACCGACGGCTCCATCACGGACTACCTGAGCGTCAACGGCGTCACGCACACGATCCCCGCCGACGGCGGCTTCGCACTGGACTTCACGACGCTCACCCACGCCCCGCTGGGCTGCACGCCCGTCACGAGCGGCGCGGTGTTCAAGGTCTGGGCGCCCACGCGCACGTCGTGCTACGTGCGCGGCACGTTCAACTCCTGGGGCCTCGCCAATCCGCTGACCAAGCAGGGCGAGTACTTCATCGGGCGCGTCTTCAACGTGCCGGACCGCTCGGAGTACAAGTACTTCTTCAACAACGCCGTGTGGAACACCGACCCGTGCGCCCGCGGGCTCAACGTGTTCGGAGGCGGCAACAACGCCTACGTCGAGAATCCGTTCCGCTACTCGTGGGGCGACTCCGCGTTCCAGATGCCCGCGTGGGAGAACCTCATCGTGTACCAGCTGCACATCGGGACGTTCGCGGGACTCAACGACCCGGCGGGCGCGACGAGCTTCCCTTCGGGCTACCGCGACGTGGGCAACCGCGCGGCGCACCTGAAGGAACTGGGCGTCAACGCCGTGCAGGTCTGTCCCTGGATGGAGTTCCCCGGCGACCTGTCTGCGGGCTACAACCCGATCACCCAGTACTCGCCGGAGTGGAAGTACGGCACGCCGGACGACCTCAAGTTCATGATCGACAAGCTGCACCAGAACGGCATCGCCGTGCTGCTCGACCTGGTCTGGAACCACTTCTCGCCGACCGACAACTTCCTCTGGAACTACGACGGCACGCAGACCTATTTCGACACGCCGAGCGTGGACACGCCGTGGGGCGCGCAGGCGGCGTTCGGCACGCCGGCCGTCGCCGAGTACTTCGCGCGCAGCTCGTTCTACTGGTTCGAGGAGTTCCACGTCGACGGCTACCGCATGGACGCGACGGCCTACATGAACCCGGGCTCGCACGCGGCGTCCGGCTGGGCGCTCATGCAGCGCTTCAACAACGAGAAGGCGAACCGCTGGGCGGACAAGATCACGATCGCCGAGAACCTGCCCAACAACTTCGCGATCAGCTCGCCCACGTCGGGCGGCGGCGCCGGGTTCGACGCGCAGTACCACATGCTGTTCCGGGACAACGTGCGCAGCGCCATCTTCACGGCCGCCTTCGGCGACCCGGACATGAACGCCGTGCGTTCGGGCCTGCTGGGCAGCGGCCAGTACATCTCGTTCACCAAGGCGCTCAACTACGTCCAGCTGCACGACGAAGCCTGGCCGTCGAGCGGCGGCCAGCGCCTGGTCAAGACCATCGACGGCTCGTCGCCCTCCGACGACGAATGGGCCAAGGGCCGCAGCAAGCTGGCCGAGGGCCTCGTGCTGACCTCGCCCGCCATTCCCGAGTTCCTGCAGGGCGACGAATGGCTCGAGGACATCGGGTTCGGTGCCGAATCCGGCAACCGCATCGACTGGTCCAAGAAGACCACCTACTCGTCCATCTTCCAGTACTACAAGCGCCTGAACTTCCTGCGCCGCACGCTGGGCGCGCTGAAGTCGTCGTCGAGCATCTACGTGTCGCACGTGAACGAGAGCGGCAATGTCATCGGCTTCCGCCGCTACGACAACGGGGGCAACAACGTCATGGTGATCGCCAACTTCTCCAACACCGACTACAGCAACTACCGCGTCGGCGTTCCCGAGGGCGGCGTGTGGATGGAGCTGGTGAACAGCCAGGACCCGCAGTACGGCGGCGCCGGCGCCACCAACGGATTGAACGTTTCGGCGCAGGGCGTGAGCTACGACGGCTTCGGTCAGTCGCTGGTGCTCAACGTGCCGCGCATGGCGCTCGTGGTGCTGGGACCGCGCGCGACGCTGGGCGCCGAGTACACGACGCCCGAGCCGGGCTCGCTCGAGCTGGCCGCGCCGTGGCCGAACCCCACGGCGGGTCCGGCCAGCCTGTCGTTCGCGCTCCCGAAGTCCGCGCACGTGAAGGTTGCGGTGCTCGACCTCTCGGGCCGAGTGGTGCGCCAGCTGGCGGACCGCTCGTTCGCGCCGGGGCGTCACGGGCTCACGTGGGACGGGCTCGACGCGAGCGGCCGCGTGGCCGCGCCGGGGCTCT
The DNA here is from genome assembly GCA_020849095.1 of Candidatus Eiseniibacteriota bacterium. Lineage (GTDB taxonomy): Bacteria > Eisenbacteria > RBG-16-71-46 > RBG-16-71-46 > RBG-16-71-46 > CAIXRL01. The sequence goes on along the minus strand of JADLGX010000303.1, from coordinate 7,261 downwards.
ACTTCGTCCGGCTGGCCGCGGACGGCCAGGAGCGCGTCGCGAGGATCAGCCGCCTGCGTTGATCGCGGCGGGAGTCGAGAGGGGCGCGGACCGCGGGTCCGCGCCCCTTCTTCATGCCTGGTGCTCGGGGCGCAGCAGGTCGAGCACGGTCTTGACCGGGTTGAACACTTCGAGCGGCACCTCGACGAAGATGGTGTTCCAGCGCGCCATCGCCCCGTTCCACAGTCCCGGCCGCTCCAGCGCGAGCAGGTCGCGTCCGAAGGCCGACTTGCGCGTGACGAGCACGGCGTCGGGATCGGTGAACCGGTCCAGCTCCCACGGGCGCCCGTGGCGGTCCCGCAGCGAACAGGCGAGGAACACCGGATTGAAGTGCGTCGCGGAGCGCAGGATCGCCAGCTGCTCCGGAGAAGCGGGGTCCACCTGCACGCTCTCCACCACCTGGCGCGTCACAGGGCCGCCCTCGCCGCGCACCCAGAAGGGTCCGCCACCCGGCTCGCCCGTGTTGCGCACCATGCCGCACACGCGCAGCGGACGCTCGAGCAGGCCCAGCAAGGCTTCCCGCGAGGACGGAAGCTGCCGCTCGCCGAGTTCGTCGCGCAGGAACGCGCGCGCCTCCTCCACCGCCCCGTCGCCGGCGGCGGAGTGCAGCCGCGCCGCGAGCGCGCCGGCGCGGCCGGCGAGTTCGGCCGCGAGCGCGACCAGCGCCGCGCTCCAGCGCGACGTGGGCTCGCGCAGGCGCGCCACCGCGACGTTGTCGATGTTCTTGAGGAACACCAGATCCGCGCCGAGCTCGCCCAGGTTGCGCAGCAGCGCGCCGTGCCCCGCCGGCCGGAACACCAGCTCGCCCGCGGGACCGCGGAACGGCCCGCCCGCGGGATCGGCCGCGATCGTGTCGGTGGCGGGGTGCTGCTCGGAGAAGCCCACCTCGTAGCGCAGCGCGCCGCCGCGCTCGCGCTCGGCGCGCGCGCGGGCCAGCAGCGTCTCGAACAGCGCCCGGTGCTCGGGCGAGACGGTGAAGTGCAGCCGGCAGAGTCCCGACTCGTCCCGCGCGAGCGGCGCCGCCTCGGCCAGCTGCTCCTCGAAGGCCGTGCGCACCGCCGCGTCCTCGCGATGGAACTCGAGCAGCGCCTTGGGCAGGCGCGCGTGGTCGAGCCCGGCCGGCTCGAGGCAGCCTTCGAGCAGCGCGCGCCACGGGCCGTTCGCGCGCACCGTGTCCAGGTCGAGCCCGCGGGCGCGGAGCACGGCGGCGAGCGCGTCCCGAAACGCGAAACGCGGCAGCCCTTCGACCCAGGCGAGCAGCGCGCGCGCCTCGCCGTCTCCGGCCGCGGCCGCGGCGCGCACTTCGTCCGGCTCGAGCGCTCGCCCCGACGCGAGCGCGGCGAGCAGGTCCTTGAACATGCGCGTCGCGGCCCCCGAGGCGGGCACGAACACGGTCACGCGCCCGGCGCCCGCCGCCGCCGCGTGGGCGCGTAGCAGCTCGTCCACCCGGGCACTCTCCAGAACGACCAGCCCGTCGCCGGCGGTGCAGGGGCGGTCCAGCCGCGCAAATCCCGGCGGATGGGCCATCGTACTCAGCTGGCGGACCGCCTCGGCGCTCGCCAGCCCGCGGCGGGCCAGCACGCCCTCGTCGGCGGGGGTGAAGGGCGGCTTTTCGCTGTTCATCTCGGGAAGTCCTCCGTGGCTTCGGGCCGCACGAGTCATCGGCCCGGCAGGGGCGCAACTGCAGCCGGGCGCCCTTCAGGCGGCGGCCGCCGCGGCCGAAAACCGCAGTGAGCCGGCTCCATGCGCCCGGCACCTTCGCAACCTTTCCCCGGGGACGGCAAGTCCCTTCCCCGCCGGCGGGCTCCCATGCGCATCCTGATCGTCGACGACGAGCCGGTGAACCGCCTCGTCCTCGCCCGCAAGCTGACGGGCTGGGGACACGAGGTGGTGCAGGCGTCCGACGGGGCGCAGGCCTGGGACATCATGCAGCGCGAGCCTTTTCGCATGGTGATCACGGACTGGATGATGCCCGAGATGGACGGCGTCGAACTGACGCGGCGCATTCGCCAGTCGCCCGCGGGCGGCTACACCTACGTCCTGCTCCTCACCGCCAGCAGCGGCACCGCCGCGCTCGTCGAGGGCATGGACGCGGGCGCCGACGACTTCATGGTCAAGCCGTTCCAGGCCGAGGAACTGCGCGCCCGGCTGCGCGCGGGCGAGCGCGTGCTGCAACTGGAGTCCGACCTCGCCGAGCACAATCGCCGCCTGATCGAGGCCAACGCCACGGCGCGCCGCGACCTCGAGGCCGCGGCCGAGATGCAGCAGGCGCTGCTCCCCGCCGCCGGGCTCGACCTGGGCACGATCCGGCCCGCGTGGAAGTTCCTGCCGGCGAGTTTCGTGGCCGGCGACGTGTTCAACGTGCACGCCGTGGACGAGCGCTTCAGCACGTTCTACCTGCTCGACGTGGCCGGGCACGGGGTGCCGTCGGCGATGCTGTCGTTCACGCTGAGCAAGCTGCTCTCCCCCTCGCTCGCGCCCGACGGGCTCGTCAAGCGCGCGGTCGCGGACGACCGCGGCTGGGAGCTGACGCCGCCCGCCGAGGTGCTGCGCGAGCTGAACGAGCGTTTCCAGGACGACAGCGACGCGCTCAAGTACTTCACGATGATCTACGGGGTCGTCGACGCGGAGCGAAACGTGGTGCGGCTGGCGCAGGCCGGGCACCCGACGCCGCTGCTCCAGCGCGGCACCGAGCTCGTGCGGACGGGCGACTCGGGCTTTCCGGTCGGCATGCTTCCCGGGCTCGACTACGAGGAGGCGGAGTTCGCGTTCGCTCCGGGCGACCGGCTGTTCCTGTATTCGGACGGCGTCACCGAATGCGCCGGAGCCGCGCGCGAACAGTTCAAGCTCGAACGGCTCGAGGAGTGCGTGCGCGCGGGCCGCGACGGATCGCTGCAGGCCGTGGTCGAGGACATCGAGGCGCGGCTGCGCCGCTGGCGGGGCGAGGGCGGCTTCGAGGACGACGTCACGCTCCTGGCGCTCGAGCGGAGGGCAGCGTGAGCGAATCGCTGCCGCACCGCACGAACGAGCCCCGCGTGGTCACGCTGCGCATCGACAGCCGGCTCGCCAACGTCGAACTGGTGGCGCGCGCGGTGCGCGGGCTGTGCAATGCCGCCGGAATGCCGGGGCGCGAGTGCGCGCGCGTCGAACTCGCGCTGGTCGAGGCGGTCAACAACGTGGTCCGGCACGCCTACCGGGGCCAGGCCGGGCACTGGGTCGAGGTGGTGTTCACCGCCGAAGAGGGCCGCATCTCGCTGGAGGTGGCGGACGAGGGCACGCCGATGCCCCCGCGAGCGACGCCCGTCTTCGACTTCGATCCCTCGGACCTGGCCAACATTCCCGAAGGCGGAATGGGGCTCTACCTGATCCACAGCGTCATGGACACGGTGGAGTACCACAGCCGCGACGGCCGCAACGCTCTCGTGATGACGCACCGCATCGCCGCCTGAGCCGCCGGAGCGGAAACGCGACAGCCCCGCCGCGGAGCTTCCACGGCGGGGCTGTCGCGTGGGACGAGCTTCAGGCCGCTCGCGCGATCCGCTGGTTCACGAGGGCGACGGCCTCTTCCACGGACGGCACGATCGCGAAGACGCGGTCCATGCGCGTCAGGCGGAAGACGTCGGTGACCATCTCCCCGGCGCCGCAGATCACCAGCACGCCGTTGCCTTCGAGGCGCTTGAGGCTGGAGACGATGGCGCCGAGGCCGGTCGAGTCCAGGAAGTTCACGGCGCTCAGGTCGAGCGCGATGTTGCGGTGGCCCTGCTGGACGAACTCGGCCATGCGCTCGCGAAACGGCGAGGCGGCATAGGCGTCGAGCGCCTGCTCCAGCGGCTTCACGACCAGCACGCCTCCTTCGAGACGATCTTCCATCTGCATCGCGACTCCCCCCTCGGACTTCTTCCGGATCGAATGCGAAGCCGCCGTCGTCCGGCCGCCCGCCCGTGATGGTCTCGGTCGCCCCCCCTCCCCGCTTGAGGGGGACGCGCCAGATGACCGGAACTTCCCGTTTCAGGCCGCCCGCTGCTGTTCGGCGTACTCCGGCAGCGGCACGGTCTCCCCCTTCGCGGCCTGCTCGCCCCGGGTGACGAGCAGCACGGCGACCACCGCGGCCAGCGCGCGGAGCCCCGACCCTCCGGTGGCCCCCCCGAACACGCCCATGATGCCCAGCGCCACGATCGCGACCGCCGCGCCCCGCCAGCGCGAAACCTCCTCGCGCCGCTTGCGCCGCAGCCCCCAGGCCTCCTTCAGCAATCCCGAGAGCAACAGCAGCATGACGACCACGTTGCTGAAGTGGACCGGAGCATCGAGGCGCGCCAGCATGCTCGCGTGAAGCCCCGTGCCGCTCGTCACGCCGTGAATGATCGTGCCCGTCGCGCCCAGTAGCGCGATCACGCGCCAGCCGTTGCCGGCCCCGCGGTCGAGCGCGCGCCCGGCGCACAGCAGGGTGACGAAGAGCGTCGTCTTGAAGAGTCCCGACTGCGCGGCCCAGCCACCGTCTGCCGCGGCGGAGGCGGCGCGCAGCGAGACCACGCCGTTGGTCGCTCCGAGCAGTGCATGGACGCTCAGCAGCACACAGGCGGCGGCGGCCACGTCCCAAAGGGATTCGGCCGCCCCGGGCTGCGCGCGGACGAGCACCGTGAGCCCGTAGAACAGGGCGGTGCACTCGATCGTCTGGCGCAGCCACACGTGGCCGTTCAGCTCGCCAGACCCCGGCAGCACCTGGAGGATGGAGACGAGCACGCCCGCGATCACGCGCCCGTCGAGCGGCGTGCTCCAGTTCGCGCGCGAACGCAGCGCGCCGGGCACGAACATCGCCGCGACCAGGGCCGCACCGGCCGCCAGGTCGAGCCACTGGAGGTCGATCCCGGGCGCGACTCCGCCCAGTGGCACGCGCATGGCGTCGAGCGCCATGGCGACGACCACCGCCATCGCGCACCACGCCGCCGAACGCAGGGATCGGCCGCGCGCGGAGTTCGCGAGGGGAAGTTCCACCAAGCCGGACTGAGGAGCCATCGATCTCCCGCAGAAGACACCCGTTTCCGCCTCCCCGGGGGAGGGGGCGGTACTCCCGACGTTTTCGGCCCTTGCGGCGTCCGGCTTGAGCCGGCTGACGGGGGTCAGCCGGCGCGAAGCACCGCCCGGATCATGGCCACGGCCTGGGCACCCTGGCCGATGGCGACCGGGATGCTCGGCGGATGCGGGCGGGTGACGTCCCCGGCCGCCCACACGTGGCGCAGGGAGGTGGCGAGGCGCTCGTCCACCCGCAGGAAACCCTCCTCATCGCAGATGATCGACGAGCGGCACCACTCGCTGTTGGGCACCACTCCCACCTTGATGACCACCCCGTCCACGGCGAGCTCGGTCTCCGCCGGATGCGTGGACGAGCCCTGCCCGCCCGTCACGCGCAGGACGCGAACGCGATCGTCCCCTTCGATGGAGGTCACCCGTGCGCGCTCGATCACGCGGATGCGCTCGTCGGCGGCCACGCGGGCGCGAAACTCGTGGCGAGCGCGCACGGCGCCGCGCACGAGCAGGGTCACGTCGCTGCCGGCGCGCGACAGGAGCAGCGCGTTCTCGAACGCCGCGTCCCCGCCGCCCACGACGGCGACCCGGCGGCCGGCGAGCGAGTCGCGGTCGCGGTTGGCCGAGTAGGACACGCCGCGACCGTCGAACTCGCGTTCGCCCGGCACGTCGAGCCGGCGCCGGCGCACGCCGCTCGCGACCAGCACGGCCGCGGCCTCGATCCACTCACCTCCGGCCAGTTCGACGGCCGTATGCCCTCCGGCGGAGCGGATGCCGATCGCGAGGCAGTCGGTGCGCAGCGGCACGCTGGCCGCCGCCAGCTGGCGCGCGTAGGCCGCCGCCAGCGCGGGGCCGTCCCCCTGCTCGAAACCGGGAACGTCCTGCGGATGGAAATTCACCGCGTGCAGCTGGCCGCCCGGCGCCGGAGCGCCGTCGAGCAGCAGCACGTCGAGCTCGAGCGCGCGCGCCCACAGCGCCGCCGAGACACCGGCCGGGCCCGCGCCCACGACGAGGAGTTCCGCCCTCACGGCGTCGCTCCCACCCGCGCGGCGACTTCCCAGAACGTCAGCGGCTCGAGTTCGCTCAGCGAGTGCCGCGCCGACAGGGCGCGCAGGCAGGCGATGCGCTCGGGCCCGAAGTCCGCCGACGAGTTGCCCTCCTCGCGCAGCCTCACCTCCACCGTCGCGCCCGCGACACGCCGGGGCCGCGTTCGCTCCGCGGCCCGAAGCAGGAAATCCCAGTCCTCGCTGAAGCGGTAGCTCTCGTCGAAACCGCCGAGGCTCTCGAAAAACTCGCGCCGCACGGCCCACGCGCTCGGCGGCACGTAGGCGTGGATCCGCATGGCGGCGGCGTCCCAGTCGCGCGCGATGACCCGCCGTTCCAGCTCGACGCGCGCGCCATCGGCTCCGACCCGCTCGCGCACCACGGCGCAGTCCCGGTAGGCGAACTCCACCTCCGGATCGCGGAAGGCCGCGGCGAGTCCCTCGAGGTGCGAACGCTCCCAGCGGTCGTCGTCGTCGAGGAACGCGATCACCTCGCCGCGCGCCCCGGCGCACGCCCGGTTGCGTGCGGCGGCGGCCTGGCCGCAGTCCACGGCGAACGTGGTCAGCTCGAGCAGCGGCAGGTCGGGCAGGTCGGCGAACGCGGGAACGGCGCCGTCGTCGGCGACCCGCACCTCGAGCGGAGTGAGTCGCTGGGCCGCGACGCTGCCGAGCGCGTCGGCGAGCAACGCAGGACGGTCCCGAGTCACGATCACGACGGATACGCCCGGCGTCGCCGTCATGCCACTCCGCCTCTCAGTGCTCCCGGACCGGGGAGAGCTGCAGTGAGGGCGCCCAGCGAGCGTCCGCCAGCTCGCCGCGCACCGTGCGGGTCTCGACGAGCCCGTAGCGCCGGATGCCGCGCATCTCCATGCACAAGTGGCGCCCCTCGAGCACCACCGCGACGCCGCGCGGACGCGCCAGGCGCTCGATGTGGTCGGCGATCTGCTGGCCGATACGCTCCTGCAGCTGCGGCCGGCGCGCGTAGTGATCGAGCAGCCGCGCCATGGCGCTGATGCCGAGCAACCGGTCTCCGGGCAGGTAGGCCACGAGCGCGCGCCCGAAGAAGGGCACGAAGTGGTGCACGCACAGCGAGTGGAACGGCATGTCGCGCACGACGACGAGGTCGCCCCGGCCTTCGTGCGGAATGGTCGCCACTT
>JADLGX010000302.1 GCA_020849095.1 Candidatus Eiseniibacteriota bacterium | reverse complement strand
CCCCACCCCGAGCGCACGGGAAAGCCTCCGGGCCGTCTTTCCGGTGGGTGGCCAGACAGCCGCTTCCCCCACCCGCGTCCCACCCGCGCCCCACCCGAACGCGCGTGCGGTGGCCGGCGGCGCCAGCGCGGGCGAGCAACACGACTGAAAGGAGCAGCCATGCGAAGCAAGAACAGAGACATCGACCTTCGTCGCGAAGTCGAGAACTCGCGCGAGCTCGAGGAGCTCGCGAGCTGGATCGACACACCCAAGCTGGTGACCGTGGACTACGTCATCCGGTGCGGCGTCGACGTCGAGACCAACACGCGCTTGGATATCTCCTACCAGCTCTCGACCCCGACCACGCAGGTCAGCGTCGAGACGGGCCGGGAGTCGATCCGGGATACGCTGATAGCCTGGGCCTGCTCCGACGAAGAGGGCGAGGCCTTGGTCTCGGGCCTCGCGCGGACGCTCGGAGTTGACCGCGGCGACGTCGACGCCGAGGTGAGGGTTCAGCTCGCCCGCCGGCTGCCGGAGTCCATCGAGGAGATCCATGACGAGGCGTTGCGCGTGGTCATGGTCACGGGCTGCGAGACCGATTTCGCGACCGCGCTGGTCGCGCGCGTGCTTCTGGCTCACCCCGAGGTATCCGACGAGGCGGTGCAGTCGGTGCTCGACCACCGGTGCGTGGCCGGCGTGATGGGCTCGTAGCTCGACGCTCCACCGGCATTGCCGCTGGCGCCGGCGAGGGCTCGGCGAGGGCTCTCCCTCACGTCATTTGCAGCTTTCGCACCTTGCAGTCCTGCTTGTGTGTGCAGGACTTGCACGTCGGATCCCGGTAATAGAAGTCGCCAAAGCATTGGGGGCGGCCCAGGCTCTTGGCGCCGGCGTAGCCAAGGACGCCGAGCGTTCCCGTCGCAAGGACTTTGGCGCCGGCACCGATCCAATCTTTGACCTTCCCGGCGAGTCTCGCTTTCCGCAGCGCCAGAGCCTTGGCCTTCAGATCGGCGAGCGAAGACTCGACGGCGACACGTTTCGCCTTGAACCGGATCAGTCCCTTCGGGCTCAGCGCCGGGTGGATGTCGATGTACAGGTTGCGGTTGGTGACGCCCTGCAGCGTGATGCCGTCGGCGCGAAGAATCTGGAACGGCATTTCTGCCTGGAACGCCATCGCCGTCTCCTGGAGCAGGTACGGGGTCGCGAGTCGAAGCGTTGACGTCGGCTTCGCGACGTCGGTGGCGTTGAGGCGCTCGGTCGCGACGCCGATCAAGCACTCGCATTCGGACATCAGGCGCCTGACCGCGTCGTCCACCTGCTCCGGGAGCGTGACCTCGCGTCCGACCGTGTAGCAGGCGAAGCCGCGGTTCTCGACGAACGCCTTGACGGCCCTCACCAACGGGGCGTCGCCGGGTCGTACGCTACAGCTGAGAAAGACCTTCAACGGGTCGTTGGCCCCGGTCAGGCGATTCCACGCGCGCTTCGCGATCTGCACGCTACCTCCGCGTTGGATTCTTCACCACCAGCGTCGGGAAGCAAACCGTCCTCTCCTACGCCGGTACCCGTTGGAGTCCACGCTTGTGCCGTTCTCGTTGGCGACGACCATCAGCAGGAGACCAGCGAGACCCGCAACGACTGCGCCCTGCTGCACCTGCTTGCTCTCAGCTTGGCCATTGGCGGCGAGGTTCGCGGCGTGCTCGCAATTGAAAAGGAACATGTCGTAACGGCGGCCGACGAGCGCAAGCGCGCGAGCCGCTACCAGCGCTTCGGTACCCGGCTTTGCGCGCTGCTCGACGTAGATGGCGCGATTCCCGGCGAAGGCCTTGCGCGTGGTGTGCACGACGCCTCCCGCGCGGGTGTTGTGCACCCACCACGGCTCGCCGTCGCCCCCGTAGCCGGTACACACGCCGTAGTGCTTCTTGCCGAGCTGCGTCCAGCACTTATCGCCTATCTGGATAGTCATGTTTCCTCCTCATCCTCGCCTTCATCGTCTTTCGTCGCCGCCGCTACGGCCGCGCCCGCGATCAGAGCCAAGAGACCGGCACCGCCGAGGAGCCACTTCCCCATTTCGACGTCCTTGGGCTTTTCGTCGCCGACGGCGACACCGGACCCCTCAAGCTGGTCGGCCATGAGGTCGGCTTGGCGGACGAGCACCCAGGGCGCGACACCAAGGCGACGTGCGGCCCTCCTAAGCTGCCCGACGGTCATTGCCGTCTCTCCGGTTTCGACGCGCGACCACCCGGAGGGGCTCGCAAGCGCGACGCCTGTGGCCATCGCCTGCAGAGTCATGCCCTGCAATTCGCGGCGCCCTCGGACGACCTGACCGAGGATTTGCCCGTAGAAGGCAGTCTTCAGTTGCTCTCGCACCATGGTTCTCTTCTTGCACTGGTTTGCGTACTGCGCAACTGATTCCGCATGGTGCAACGGCCCGCGGCTGTTTGGCTGCCGCCTACAAATGGTTGGTTTCTCTAGATTATCCTGGGTGGGGACCCCAGTCTCTCAGGCTATCGAGCCGGGGGTAATCCAATACCTCGGAGGTAGTCCCCCGGCTCCGACGGACTGCACCGCGCAACAGTCGAGCATGCGACGCGCACCGAGGGAGGACCCAGAAAGCTTGCGAGGGACGGCTTCGCCGCAAGAGGGGCGTTCGACAGGAACAGCGCGACGAACTCCCACCAACACTTCGAGGTTGCCCAGCACGAGGCCCACCTGCTGACGGTGAAATTGGATCGGAGTGACGTCGGCGCGCGAGTGACGCTCCCCGCGTACACGCGACCGTCGACGGCGTATCGGTGACGATGAGCGTGCCCGCGCCCACTGAGATCGAGTCCCTCGTCCGCCGCGTCGTGCTCGGCGCGGCTGCCGTCGCAGCCGACCATGGCGCGGAGCCCGAGGCCCGGCGCAACCATGCAGGGCTCTGCTACTCCCTCTCGCACCACGTCGTCGCCGACGAGATGGTCTGCGCCGAGGTGGTGCGGGCGGCGATCGCGAGCGTCGATGACCACCGGGTCGTGCGCAACCTGCTCGAGGCCGTCGTCTCGATGGCGCCGGACCAAGGCCGCCTGGTCCCGCCCATCCGGCGCCTATGCGAAGTAGCATTCGACCGAGGTCACGACGAAACGCTGCTGGTGTCACTCACGTGGTTCGCGCGCGTCGCGCGAGACGGCCGGGACGGCGACGTGCCGGTCGAGTGGTTCTCTGCAGTCGGTCGCGTGAGCTCAAGGCGCATCCCGTACCTCTTGAGGGAGTGGGTCCGCCGTTTCTCGGCCGGCCATCCCGGCCTTCGCGCGTTGATCCGGGAGCACGAGGGCTGTCTGCTGGCTAAAGCCATGAACACAGAGACCGTGCGCGCGATCCACGCCGCGCAGCCCACGGTCTCGGGCTGGCTCGCGCTCGTGCGCGACCAAGAAATGGCCGGCGAACCCCTCGGGCTGTCGTTCGGCGACGCCCGCGCGGAGGCCGTGGACAGCCTGCGCGAGGCCCGCGACGGGGCGGCGGACGACGCCGCGCGGGAGCGCCTGTCCTCGTGGCTCGCGGAGCTCGAGCAATCGTGAGCGACCACGGGCGCCGGAGCAGCGGCGTCTTCGAGGCGTTCGGCGTCGTGGCCGTCGGCTTCGCGCTGCTGCTGGCCGCGCCGGGAGCGCTCGCCACGTTCGCAGTCGCCGCGGCGCTCGGCCTGTCGCTCGACCTCGGGCAGCGCTGGACCTTCGCAGTCGCGTCGAGCGTCATGGTCCTGGTGGCACTGTGCGCCGTGGCGGGCGGGCGCGGCTTCATGCGCTACCTGACCCTGTCGCTGGCTGTGTCGTTCGTGCTGCTCGTAGCCAGGTTCGGCTTCAAGGCGGAGTGGGCCACCGAGTTCTTCCGCTTCTACAAGCCGTGACCGTCGTCGGCGAGATCGGGGCGTGCTCCGTCTGCCGTCGGACGACCCGCCTCGACCACAGTGGCTGCGCGGAGTGCGTCGCGAGGTTCGGAGCCCGGTTCGTCGAGCTCGCCGCGCGGGTGCGAAGGGACCCTCAGTTCGCGGAGGCTGTCTTGGAGGCGCTCCAGGAGCCGAGCCACCGGAAGCTCTTCGTCGAGTATTTCGGCGCGGACGAAGACTGTTCCCCGCCACCGGTCCGGCACCCGATCGAGGAGTGAGCCCGGGACGCCGGAACCCGCCGCGCGCAATTCGAACGGATACTCCAGCGCGACAGGAGAACCCAAGCGAGGCTGTTCATGCGGTTTCGGAGCCACGAAGCCTTGCCCCGCAGCATCCTCAGATAGGAATCCCTGCCTCTCCGTGGGTGGTTCTCTTCGGCAACGACGATGCTCCGTGCCGGTACACGTCACCGGCGGGGCCGTTGCGCGAAGCGCAGGAGCCTCACAACCAGGTCCCGCATCTCGTCGGGCGCGCGGTCGAAGAGCTTCGCGACTTCGGCGGCTGCCGGGCTGAAGTCGCCCGACGCTCCGAGCAGCTCGCCGGGCGGCACGCGGCCGAGGGCCCTCGCAAGCGCCAGGACGGTTCCGAGGCGCGGCTCCGCCTTCCCCGTTTCGATGGCGGAGAGGTGGTGCGGCGTGATTCCGGCACGGTCCGCGAGCACCTCGAGCGTGAGCCCCAAGGACTGCCTCCGACGCCGGACCTCTCGGCCGAACTGCATGGCCGGGAGCGTGCGCGCCCGAGGGTTGTGCGGTCGATTCAGTACACTGTAAGCTCCATACAGCCTCCTGTAATCCGAGCGTCGAGGATGCGCCCGCGGCCCGCGATTCGTGCCTACCTGTTCTGGGTTCTGTCAGCCGCTCTCTGCGGTGGCCTCGGACTGCCCGCCTGCGCCACGGTCGGCCTGTCCGAGGCGCGCAACGAGGACGTGCCGCTCAAGAGCGGCCGCCAGGAGGTGCCGCGGGAGACCGGCGCGGTCGCGCGAGTCACCCAAGCGGGTAGCGAGCTAACCGTCGCGGTCGCGCGAGTGTGCGACATCCGCGAGACACGGACCGTCCGGCGCACTGCCCGGCGCGACCGCGTCAACTCGACGCCGGCCGTCGACTGGGTCCTCGGGGGCCTGGGCGTGGCGGCGATCGGCGCGGGTGCCGGCGTCTACGTCGACGCGTCGAACGTCCACGCGCGTGACGAGAGCGCGCGCCAGTACAACCCGGTCGGTCCCGACAACGCGCGCCTCCTCGGCGGAGGACTCGTCGTCACGGGCGCCGCGCTCGCGACCGTCGCCGTGGTCGACATGGTGCGCACAAGCGGGGAAGAGGCAGAGACAACCGTCGTCGAACTACCGGGCGAGACCGTCGACCGCGGCGTGCCGTGCAAGGGGCGCCCGCTGGTCGGGGTCGAGGTTGCGCTGGGCCTCGGTGGCGGCAAGCCGGTCGCAGTCGGACGCACCGACGAGACCGGGAGGCTCACGGTCAAACTCGACGAAGCGCTGCAGAACAGCGTGCTCTCAGGTACCAAGGTGCCAGTGCTGGTCGGCGGCAAGAAGGCCGGCGAGATATCGGTCCGTCCCCTGCGCCTCGCACTCGAAGAGGCCGCGTGGAAGGACCTCTACAAGGAAGGCTGCACCAACCCGCAGTCGCTCGACGCCTGCAAGCCGGTCGAGGACTTCCTCCAGCGGTACCCTGACGGAAAGCACGCCCAGGAGGCGCGCGTACTGCTTGGGGAGGCAGCGCCCGCGCTGCAGCGGCGGCGCGACGCAGAGGCGTGGAAGGGCGTTGACCCCGACGCCTGCGCGAAGCCCAAGGATCTCTCCTCGGTCGAAACGGCCTGCGCCGCCGTCCGTAAGTACCTCGACGAGTTTCCGGCCGGCGAGCACGCAGACGTCGCCCGTGCGGCGCTGAAGAAGGGAGAGCCGCTCGTCGCGAAGCAGCGAAAGAAGGCAGAGCAAGAGGCGGCGCGAGAGGCCGCCGAACAGGAACGAAGGCAGAAGGCGGAGGAGCGCAAGCAGAAGGCAGAGGAGGAGAAGGCGGCGCGGAAGTTCAAGGCGTGCATTCGCCGCAAGTGCGACGCCGTCTGCAAGGTGAAATGTTGGAGCCAGTCGTGCCGCGACGGCTGCGTCGAGCTTTGCGTCGGCTCCGATCAGGTGACCTACATGTGCGAGGGTGCGGAATGAAGGCTCGGTTCGTGCTGCTACAGCTCGGCGTCCTCGCATGCTCCGTGCTGAACCGCGAGGGCCCCGACGTGACGTGCGCCGACCTCGGCGACGGCGCCAGGAACGCGTGCGCCGAAGGGATCATCGCCACCTGCTCGGCCGGTGAAGTTCGCTGGCACGTGTGCGACGACAAGAAGGCGTGCGAGCAGACCTGGCAAATCGACGGGCAGTACCGCTGCAGCGACACAGACCTCATCCCAGGTCCGACGGGCGGCGCGGGCGGTTCCGCCGGCTCGGGTGCAACCGGCGGTCTCGGCACGGGCGGGAGCACCGCGACCGGGGGTACTGGCGGCGTGGCGGCGGCGGTGGCGGTCTGCGGGTCGTGTCCCACGGGCTACTCTCAGGCCGCGAACGCATGCAACAAGGAGTGCGGGGACTGCGGCTGCTTCCAGCGCCTCTGTGTGTCCGCTGCGCAACAGGCGGCGGGAGTCACGATCGCGCAGGACATGTGCGCCTCTGGCCAACACTCGATCTTGACCGTGCCCGACTGCCTTGGCGGGTCCTGCGCGAATTGCGGAGAGAGGCTGATATGCGTGTCCGATTGATCGCGAAAGTACGCGTATTCGTAGTCGTCGGGTTCTTGACACTCGTGGCCGCGTTCCTCCTGGCCTGCCAGAAGAAGGACAGCGTCGGATCTGGTCCAGCGCCCTCATCGAGCGCGCCGCCTACCTCTGCGTCCGGCGTCACCGGAACCGCGTCAGCTCCATCGACCTCGCCGGAAGAGGCGCCTCCGCCCGGCATGCTTCGCGTGCCGGCGGGCTCGTTCGTCATGGGTAGCGACGACGACAAGGGCGCCAAGCCCACCCACAAGGTGACTATCACAAAGGACTTCTTCCTCGACAAGACGGAGGTCACCGTGGCGGACTTCGCCAAGTGCGTGGCCGCGAAGAAGTGCACGCCTGCGTTCATCCACGGCCCGGACATGCCGGAGGACGAGCTCGAGAAGTACGGCAAGATGTGCAACGCCGCGCAGCCAGACCGCGGCGACCATCCGGTGAACTGCGTCGACTACGGGCAAGCCGTCGCGTACTGCGCGTTCGCCGGCAAGCGCCTCCCGACTGAAGCCGAGTGGGAGTACGCCGCGCGGGGAGCGGACGGAAGGAAGTATCCGTGGGGCAACGAAGAGCCGGGCTGCGACCACGCCGTTGGCTCCGGCTGCGGGCGCCCGCCACCCGACAAGGCCGGCACGAAGCCCGTCGGTTCCTTCCCGTTCGCCAAGAGCCCGTTCGGCGCTCTCGACATGTCCGGCAACGTCTGGGAGTGGGTCTACGACGGATTTGATCCCGGCGTGTACGCCAAGGGCGACGCGGTGGATCCCGCCGCCGAACCGGCGGGCGCGACCGGCGTGCTGCGCGGCGGCAGCTGGGACTTCGCGCCCTCAAGGCTCACGTCCACCACGCGCCAGAAGTTCCAGCGTCGCGTCGGGCATGTGAGCACCGGGTTCCGCTGCGCGCAGGGCGGAGTCGAGCGCGAGAAGCCCGACGCCGAGCAAGGCAATCCCGCCGTGGGCAAGTCCAAGGACGCTGTCGCTCGCTGCCTCAAGGAGTGCATGGACGAGACAGACGGGATTCAGCCGGGGCAGTGCCAGCTCGCCTGCGGGGTCAAGCCGTGACCTTCCGCGGTCCTCCCCTTGTCGCGACGCTCATGCTCGTAGTCGCGTGCGGTGGGAAAGGCGCGCGGGAGCCTGACGTCTCGTCGCCGTCCGGCGGTGTCGAGCCTCCGAACCAAGCCCGTTCTGCGGACGATTGGCATGAGCTCGAGCCGCAGGCCGACCAGGCCGCCACCGACACGCCGCCGCCGAAGGAAGACTGTCGTTCGCCGGGTCGTTCGTGGGAAAGCACCCAGCTTATCTCTTGGACGCGATGACGTCGAACCCAGGAGTGGACACGCGCCTCCGAACTCTCCTGACCGCGGACTACGACGATTGGCGTGCCCGGTTCGCGGTAGCGAGCAACGTCGAGCGGGTCGGCGGTCTGGTGGTCGCGCAAGGCTGCATGGCCCACCTATGCGGGGGCGCGAGGTTGGCGATGATCGTCATCGACGCAAGCCGAAACGTGATCTCTGTCGGGTTGGTCACCGACGGTCGCGGAACCTCACGCTCGGAGAGCGGCCAGGTCCCGACGCCCCTTCGAGAGTGGCTTGCCAGTGAGTCAACGCGCTGACCGGCGGCCCTCGCGGAACGCCCAGGCCGCGACGAGCATGAGCTCGCGGTCGGCGCGGCCGTTCACGGCCTCCTCGAGCGAGAGATAGGTCGACCAGGCCCGGTGGTCTACGAGCTTGCTGAGTTCACGCTGGAGCGTGCGGATTCGCGCTGAACGGGTCCGTCGTCCCCGCTGTCCTTCGAGCATCGCGTAGACCGCCTCGGCGAGGCGCGCGCCGTCGCGGACGTCGCGTTCGGTCAGGCTGTGCGCGGTCCTCACGGAGCCGGATACGCTCGCGGGGCCCGGGCCTCCGCGGTCCGGGTGATGGGGACATGAATTCATGTCCCCATTACCCCGTCATCGCCGCGCCGGGCCCTACGCCACGTCTCGGCCGAACGCGTACATCACCGCCGCGACCGCGTCGCGCTGCCCCCGCTCGTCGCCGTCGCTCAGCTCGTACACGACGTCGGCGGACTTTCCGTCGGGGCTCGTCGAGTAGTCGACGTAGGCGCCCCAGGCGGCATCGCAGAGCGCGGCGGCCCCCCGGAACGCCGCCGCCCTTACCTCGAGCTCCGAGTCGCCCCAAAGGCGGAGCACGACGCGCGTGCTGTCCGAGCCCGTGCCGATTACGTTCCAACTGTGTATCGCCATGCCATCGCGTATGGGCCCGGCGAGGGAATCTGCGCCAAGGCACGGGCAGGTCGCGGAGCGCCGCGCCAGGCTTGACCGGCCGCGGAACGCGGCCCAGTATTCGGAGACGGGCCGCTGCTCGGTTCCAGACCTCGCGTTGGTCGCGCCCCCCGCGACCCACCTGGCGGGGCAAAGAGGGATGACCTCGGAGCGGGAATGACTTTGTCGTTTCGCCGCGTTCGTCATCAGGGGGGCTGCTGACGCGACGCGACTGGAGACGACAGTCATGCCGAGTAACAGGAAGAAGCGCATCCGGGCGCGGATGGCGAAGACCGGTGAACGGTGGTCGACAGCCGCGCAGAACACCCAGCGGGGAGCCGGGGCGCGCATCAAACACGGTCGCTACTCGGGTGTCCCCAAGCTCCCGGAGGGGCTGACCAGCGCCTGGCTCGACGCGCAGGGGCGCGTCCTGCCAGACGACGGGACCCGACCTCAGGTCGAGCTCGTGAACATCCAGGGCGACTTCGACCCTCGCGACCTGAAGAAGGCCTGGGTCCCCAGCACGGCCTTCGATGACCCAACCATGCCACGGGACCCGTCATGGCCACCCGACGTGAAGCGCGTGCTCACCCTCGCCGAGTACATCGACGCGCGGACCCGACAGACCGGCTGGCAGCTCGAGCGCGTGCAGCCCGGACCGATCGTATTCATGGGGAAAGTCCTGAGCGTCTTGCTCCAGTGGAGCACGGCGCGGCAGCATGAGCGGGGTCGCCCATGAGCCGCGCGAAGGAGCCCGCGAGTTGGCGGGAGTTGCGCGTCGAACTCCGCAGGCTGGGTGCTCTCCCTGTCCGCGTGACCGGTTCGCACGAGATGTGGAGGTTCCACGACGGCGCAGCGTTCGTCGTCGTGCGCAACCACCTCAACGACGCTGTGCCCGTCGGCATCCTGGTGAAGTTCCGCCGCGTGCGCTGCCGCAGGCGCGCCGCAGTGGGCGAGGAGCCCGTACTACCCGGGCGGGCGGGGCCGCGGTGGCTCCGCCCGGCGCGGGTGACACGAAAGGAAGATGGACCATGGGCAAAGGAAGCAGCGGCGGCGGCAAGGGCGGCTCTGGCACGAAGGGCGGCGGAAGCGGCGGGGCGAAGGCTGGCGCGAGCAGCCCGAAGGGCGGCCAAGGCCAGGGCGGAAACTGGCCGAGCACGACCGGCAAGCCGTCGGGCGGCGGCCGGGGCAACGCTCCGCCGTCGAAGTAGGAAGACGCGGCGGGGTGGCCGATGAGATCCACTGGTCGCCCGGCCGCGCTCCATCGGCGGCGTTTATTGAGTCCGTTCGAAAGTGACCTGGCGCCCGCAGTACGCCGGGCATGCTCGACGCAGTCCTTCGTCCCGTCAGCCGACGCGCAGCGGCCGTCTTCGAGGCGATCATCTCCAAGATCCCCGAGGGCGCCGACTCGGTGAAGCTCGACGAGGCGCCCGGCACGTTCATGGCGCTCCACGTTTCCCGGGTGCTGCGGAACGAGCATGGAGTGATCTTCTCGTTCGCGCACGGGTACCAGGAACACGGCGACTTCGTGCCGGATCCGCAAATTGATCTACTCCGGACGCCCGATGGGAACTGGTATCCGCTGAGCTTCGAGAACTGCTTTGGGCACAGGCAGTACGTCGAGTTCCGCGACGACGGCACGGTCGGCGTCGACCGCCGGCAGCAGCGCGACCTGGCGTCGTTCTGCGGCACCTGGGCGCGAAACATCGCGGAGCAACAAGGTCTCAAGGGTGGCCGGTGATCTTGGAAAAGGGCGAAGGTTCGCGCCATCGCTCCGTACTCGCGGGCATGGACGCGACCCGGCTCGCCGAGATCCTGATCGACCTGCTCGATGAGCACGTCGACGATCTCGACGACGCTGGGCTCTCGGCCAGCGAGCTCATGGGCGCCGAGGTCGAGACGTTTCGCGACGCCGGCGTGCTCACCGACGACGCCGGATTCGTGGTCACCCTCGCCGACGGGAGCGAGTTCCAAATCATCGTGATCCAATCGCGCAGGTGAAGGAAGGACAAGATGGTCAGCGAGAACAAGTATCCGTTCATGACGAAAGCCGAGGTCCGACGCCGGCTCGAGACCGAAGCCGCCTTCGTGCTCGCATGCTTGGCCATGATGCAGTCACGGCACGAGCTTCGAGCCTCGGGCGCAAAGACCGATGGTCCTCGCGGGTGGATGTCGAGCCAGCGGTCCAAGGGCACCGCGCTCGCGAAGAAGGCGGCAGCGGGCGAGCTGACCGCGAAGGACGCGGGGGAGGCCGCTCGCCTGCTGTCCGGCTACGCGAAACAAATCGCGGCCGCACTCCGAGAGCGGGCTCTTGCTTCGGACCCGTCGCTCGCCGACGCGGCGCGGGTCTTCGGCGTGTTGCCTGGTTGCTTGGGCGCCAAGAGACAGCCTAGGCCGGCGACGAGTCCTCCGGCCGCGGCAGAGCCCGCGACGGCAGAGCCCGCGGCCGAAGGACCGGACGAACATCGCGCCGACGGCGAGCCAGAGGGCGGCGAGCACGACGACGAACTCGAGCTCCGCGGCCTCGTGCTGTCCCATCTCTCCACGGTGCCAGCCGCGAGGTCCGAGGAGATCGCCAGGGCGACCGGCGTCACGACCGCGACGCTCTCGCCGGTCCTCCGGGAGCTCGTCAACTCTGGTCGACTCCGGTCGACCGGCGTCGGTCGTGGCACCCGGTACACCATTCGCCGCGCGGCCGGGCGCGTTTGACGGCTGAGGTCTCGGGCGTCATACCAGAGGGGAAAGGCGGGCGGCCGGTGACCACGTACTACGAGCCTACGGAACCCGAGTGGTTCGAGGCGGCACAGCAATTCTCTGCAGCTGTCGACTCCAACGAACGAGACTTCAAGGTGGGGCGGTGTGCCGCCGTGGACTTCACGGAGTCGGCTCTTTTCTCTCGACCGATGTATCAGGACGCTGACGACGCGCAGCCGATCTTCACGGGCTCGAAGGGCAAGGCCGCGGTCATCGAGGAGACCTTCATCGAGCACGCGATACAGAGGTACCAGGACCGCTGTTTGAACGAGAAGATCGGCGGAGGGCCCCAGAGCGGAGAACCCGACCACGTCGTGTATGTCGTTCGGTGGTAGGTCCCACCGCGCCCGCCGCGATCAACGCCTGCTTTTCAACGCAATCTGCTGGGCCTCCAGCGCAAGTAGTGCGGTCGGCGTCACGCCCGCGCCCTTGGCGTGCTGCTCGAGGCCGGGCACGGCCTCGCTGGGCACCTTGACTCGGACCTCGACGTAGTCGTTGTTCCAGGTCAGGCCGCGACGGATTCGCGCAATGGTCGTCGCGGTCACACCGCAGAGACGTGCAAGACCGGCGTGCCGCGTGGGCAAAGGTGCGGCGCGAATCTCATCGACCTGCTCCGGGCTGAGCGTCGAGGCGTACTTCGATCTAGTCGGCTCGCCCACATGCTCGGTTGGCCTTCCCTATCGACGCTGCGCTGGCTGTGGCCGCCGCTGTTGTCGGCGTCGGTGACCGCGCCATCGGTGATGCTTGGTGCGAGACTACCGGGCGGGCGCTCGCGTCCCTTGCCAGTCGCAGCACGGCGCGGACGGCCCTGTTCAGCTCCGGTGACGCCGGGAGCTCGAGCAGGAGCGCCACCGCGTCCATCACCATCTCGGCTCTTGAGCGCCGCGCCGGAAGAGATGGCCGACACCGAAGCGTCCCCAACGAGAACGGTTCACACGTGCTACCAAGTGGAGCCGTATCGAGCGTGCGGCGCGCTTGCTTGATGGTCAGGTCGATACCGGTGGCGCGAAGTTCGCATCGGACTTCTTCGAACCGAAGTGGCGTGTCGGCGCCGCTAACCACTTGGGCCGCGGCGTGCGCGTCCAAGGTGATCTGCCCCCTGCACCTTGGCATCGCGACATCCGTCGATGCCGGCCCACCAGAAGGCGAACATGAGCACGGCGCCGTGCAGGTGCAGGCCGTGCAGACCAAGGAGCTTCGCGGTGGTTGCTGTTGTCGACCGACGTGATAGGACGCGGACGATGGCACTTCGAGGAGCACCGGAGCGGACCGTCCCTGACTGGGTCGCCGAGGTCTTCGTGGAACTGAACGACCTGCACTTCGACGGGGCGCTCCCCAGCCTCACCTTTCACGTGAACCGCATGGGTGGCCAGTTCGCGACCTTTGCCCCCAGGGTCAACATCGTGTGGTTCCATCCTCGGACGCTCGACCAGGGGCGAGCCTTCGTAGCAGATACGCTGCTGCACGAGATGGTGCACCACGCCCTCGCCTGCATCGGCGGCGACCCGGACCAAGGGCACGGCGAGCGGTTCATCGCCGAAGCGAACGCCATCGGCACGAACCTCGGTTTGGCCCCTGTTGCGCCCGGCACTGACGCTGCCGTCAATTGGCCGCAGTCAGTCCGGCCCGCCGGGTATCACACGTGGCGCTAGAAGTTCGTCTACACCTGCTCGAGCTTGTTGACGAAGTCTTCGATGAAGTCGAGCGACCGCGCTACCTCGCCGTGCTCGATTCGGTTTCTTCTGACGCCGCCCGCTCGCTGGTGAACCTGAAGGTCGCCCTCATGTACGATCCGGTTCCTTCTACTGGTGATGCCGTTCAGCTCGTCGCGTATCGGCGTGAAGTCAGCTACGCCGTAGGCGGCCTGCAAGCTCCCCGCCAGACGCGCAACGCCGATCAACTTGAACGCCTTCTCGATGTCGCGCCATCCCTGGAAGGGCCTCTTGTGGATCTCTTCCTGAACGGCCTTTCTGAACTCGTTTGCTGGTCGAATCGGTGCAGCGGCGTTCCTCGCATCCCGCACGCGATCTGCAATGCGCAATGCGACAGTGGCGGGGAGCGGGAAGTCCCGTTGCTCGCGGCTCAGCTGACCAGACCGAAGCGCACGAACTATCCCCTTGGTGACCCGCTCATGCACGTAGCGATCTAGTGCGCCGACTGCTAGTGCGAGGGCTGCCCTCAACAGTTCGTCGAGCGACTCCTTGCTGAAGTCGTCAGGGGCCAAGGTCGCTCCATGGCGAAGGACGATGACGGCATCCACCGAATCAACTCGTTCGATGGCCGCCCTGCGGGGCCAATGCATTAGGTCTGCAAAACTCCGTTTCCAGTCCGTCCGGATACGCCTTTGTCGTAGGTTGATGAGGCCGTCATGGAGATCCAGCAATCGCCGTGCTCTGCCGAACGCGTCTTCGAAAGCCGCCAAGGGGGTCATGGGCTCTATGGTACCCATTGCGAGGCGGGCCAGCAGGGGGCAACCTTCGCGCCGCCGGTGAGCGCGGGGCGCGCCCCGGTTCCAGGCGCGGCAGGACCGGGGACGGCCACCGTAAGCGTTCTACGGCCGCTCATTTCTAGAACGGAAAGCGTGTCGGTGACGTCGTAGCCGACGTCGATGAAGTCCAAGCGTTCTACGACCAAGTCCGACCCGACTCGGGCGATTGCATACCTTCGCGTATCGACATCGGCAATTCAGCAGGAGCTCGGCATCCAAGCCCAGCGTCAGGCGATCGAGGCATGGGCGAAGAGGGAGGGAGTCGAAGTCGTCGCCGTCTACGCCGAAGAGATCTCGGGCGGCGCCGCACTCGAGAAGCGCGCCGTGTTGCTCGAGGCCATCGGCGCGCTCCGTACCCATCGTGCCGGGCTGCTGGTTGTGCAGCGGCTCGACAGGTTCTCCAGGGATCCACTCAGCGCCGCGATGGCGGAACTCGAGATCAGCCGAGTCGGCGCACGCGTCGTTTGCGCCGACGGAGTAGGCAACGGAAACGATCCTGCGTCGCAGTTGATGCGTGACGTTGGTCTTGGCGTCGCGCGATTTGAACGCGCGATGATCGCGACGCGTACGAAGGCGGCAATGACGGTCAAGCGGGCGCGCGGCGAAAACACCGGCACGCCGCCCTACGGCTGGCGTGTGGGCGACGACCGCAAGACGCTTGTGCCCGACGAGCACGAGCAGCGCGTGCTCGCCGCCGTGCGTGGACTGCGCGAACGCGGACTGTCTTTCAGGGGCGTAGTCGCGCAGTCCACGCGGCTCGGGCTTGTCGGGCGTACCGGGCGAGCGTTTACTTTGCAGGCGGTCTACAACATGGCTGGTGACGTCGAGGTGCCGCGTCGGCGCGACCATCCCACGTCGGCGCGGAGTGCAACGCGCTGCCGCAGCCCCCGGGACCGCGCGTGCGTTGCGCTGGAGGCCAGCCCTCCAAGGCGTGCAGCCGCCTTGCCCTACTGAACGCCCGCGTCGCTCAGAAACCCTGTGCTACTCCTCGCTGCGTGTCCCGGCGATACGACGTGGAGATCGAGTTCATCGACCTCGTCATTCTCGGCGTGCTCCCTCCGAGCCACCTCGTGACGGCGGGAGAGCTGCGCAAGGCCATCAAACGGACCATTGACGTAGACGAGGCATATGAACCCGCGGCGTACGACAACAAGGTGTCGTGGGATCCAACGGTGCTCGACAAATCGGAGCCCGCCGAGATGCGACCGACCATCGACGCGAAACACCTACGCCTAATCAAGGAGCTGACCACCCGCGACCTGTCACACCGGCTCAAGCGTCTTGAGGAGCTCGGAATGGTCCAACGTGTCGGGCCCGACGGGACGGTCCTGGGCAAGGACGCCGATGGCAAGGACGTGCCACCCCCGCCTCAAGAGCGGAAGATGCTGAGGTGGACCACCACGCTCCGGGTCCGCTCGAGCGTCGCAAACCGGGCTGAGCGGTTGCTTGAAGAGCTCCGGCGCCTGCGGCGCGGAGCCCGACGCGGGACAATTACGGGTTAATATCCACGGGTCGAGCCATCCGGGTAGAGGGCCACAATTTCACGGCCCCCAAGGAGACCAGGATGGAAACACAGGATATCGAACGGCCGCCCCAAGAACACGCGACCACGGACGAAGAGGCTGCCGCCTTCGTTGCCCGAATTGCCGGCTCGACCAACGGCGGCAACGATGACGAGGTCACGGGCACCGACAAGCTCGACGCCCCGGCTGGGCACGCCGGCGGAACGGCGTCACACCCCGTGATCAGCATCGACCCCGTAAACACCGACGCTGGCGGTGCCGACGGCGGCGGCGGTGGAGGATCTCCGAAGACCGGCGTCGGAATCGTGCGCGGCGCCTTGGCCGATGCGCGGCCCGCCGCACCCAACGCCGAAACGCCGCCCGAGCAGCAGGCGTCCGGGAAGAAGTCGCCGGCTCGGCGGCGAGTCGAGCTCCAGCGCCAGGCCAACGGGCTGCGCGGTCAGGCGCGTACTCGTCGCGCCGCCCTCGCCATGGAGCGCGCGAAAGAGGAGCCCGACGCATCCAGGATCGCTCAGCTCGAGCGTGAGATTGACGAGCTGGACGCACAGCTGCTGAAGATTGACGTCGAGCTCGAACAGCGCATGGAGCGTGACGCGCGGCGCGCTGATCGTGACCGGGCAATCCGCGCGCTCGACCGCGATCCGACCACGGGCAAGCGCAGGAAGGGGCCGTACACGTACGACCCGCGCACCCCTGAGATGCAGACCCTTTACGCGGACAAGAAGACGCCGCATCTGGTTTTCGCAGACGGGGCGAAGCTGATCCGCAACGACGGAGGACAGTACGGACTCGCCGGCGGCATCCTGCGCGCACTGCTCGATGGTGCTGACCGTGCCGGCGAGAAGCTGAGCCCGAGGCTCCAAGTCGAGCTCACCAAGGCGCTCTGCTGGGACGCGCTCGAGCGCATTCACGGTATCGGCGCAGGGTACTGCCGTGACGCTGCGTGGATCGTGTGGCTGTGGGCGCAGCTCACCAGCACGCCGCTGGACCTGGCAGCGCTCCCGCAGCGCAAGCCGCTGCCGGAATTCGGCGACTGGGTGACCGCCGAATTCGGCGAGCTGTACGTCGAGGCGCTGACCAAGCTCGGGATCGCCGAGGCCACCGGGTCCGACGTCGCCGTGCCCGAGGCTCCCCCCGATGCGGCGCCGTCGAGTTCCGACGGCACGGAGGGTGCGTAGATGTACCTGCGTCACCCCAGCACGTTCGACCCCATCGCCACGGTGATCGCGTCGACCGCTGACCCCTGCGACCCCGCGCAGGTCGCGGCGACCGTGACCAGAGTCAACGAGATGATCGCCAACCGGATCCGTGAGGAAACCGTCGGCGAAGGAGCTCTGCGTATCGATTATGCGCGTGAGCGGATTTCCGGGTCGATCACCGACTTGCGTCTGCTCAAACGGCGCGCCGGCAAGGCCAATGCCCTGCCCGAGCTGGTCTCGCTGATCGACAACGTGATCGCCGAGGCGGAGCGGGCGCGCGACGCTGCGCCGAGGCGTCAGCCGCAAACCGCGGATGCCGGACCGAGGCCCGCGGACTGGGCCACCGCCGAGATCGACGAGCCGCAATCGCTGCTGCCCGAGTTCTTGCAGAACATCTAGCGGCAAGGCGACGGAACGATGCGTTCCGCCGCCTTCTTCTGCAACATGTCACCTCCTGCTGCAGAAGAAGGCGGATCCGTGCACCAACGTAGTCAACTGACCTCAACGCCGGAGCTTCTCGACGCCGCTGCCGTCGCGCGAATCCTGGGGATCTCGAAGTCCGCGGCGTACGCACTGATGGCTCGACTACCGCACGTGCGGATTGGTCGCTCGCTGCGGGTGCGCCGAGCCGTGCTCGAACAGTTCGTCACTGAGCAGGAAGCCCGATGCTACCCCGAACGACACCCTGGCGGCTCTTTCGACGCGCCGACTCGCCCGTTTGGTGGGCACGGCGGACCTATCGTGGCCTCAAGGAACGCGCGTCAACCGGCTTTGTGCGGAAAACAGACGCGGAGCGACTCGTCGATCGCTGGAACCGACAAGCCGCAGACCCCGTTCACGCTGCCTCGCAGACCACGACGCTTGGACAAGCCGTCGGACGCTGGCTAGCCGAGATCTCACCGCGAATCTCCGCGGCGACGCTCGAGGCGTACACCACGAAGGCCGGTCAACTGAACCGCGTGCTCGGCGTCAAAACTCCTCTCGGCGAGATCACGGCGCAGCGGATCGACGGGTACGTCGACGAGCGGAAGACGACCTACACTTGCCCTGTCCACCGCTCCAACGACCCCGAGCGACGGCGCGAGCCTTGCTTGCCGCGTTCCTGCGCGAAGCGCGTGACGGACTCGACCATCCACAAGGAAATGCAGGTCCTCCAGTGGACGCTCACGCTCGCCAAGCGCCGGGGCGAATACGGTGGCGATCCGTCCATCGCGAGCCACAGCGCGAAGTACATCCCACGACAGCGCTGGCTCAAGGTTGACGAGGCTGAGGCGCTCTACGCACGCATCCGCGAACGCTTTGGCGAGGACCGCGCGGCGCACTTCGCGTTCTTCCTCGGCACCGGATCACGCCTGAGCGAGGCCAGGCGGGCGCGCAGCACCGACGTGCAGACGAGGAACGTCAACGACGCTTGCGTCACCGTCGTGCACCTGCACGGCACCAAGACCAGAAAGGCTAACCGCGTCGTCATCGTGACGACCGTGGTCGGGCCGTGGCTCGAGCGCGCCCTCGAGCACGCGCCTGGGCAAGGCTCCGACCCACTGTTTCACTCTTGGCCCAACCTGCAGCGCGATATCCGTGGCGCATGCGCCGACCTCGGCATTCCTGCCGCAGGCCCTAATGATCTCAGACGCACCTTCGCGAGCTGGCACTTGCACGCCGGAGTCGAGCGCTCGCTCGTCGCCGCGATGCTGGGCCACACATCGACCGCGATGCTCGATCGCGTCTACGGAGTGCACACTGTCGATACCCGGGCTGCGTTGATGACCGAGTTCTTGTGGCATGCACCTGCATCAACCCCGGGCGCACCAAGCGTGACC
Organism: Candidatus Eiseniibacteriota bacterium; assembly: GCA_020849095.1. Lineage (GTDB taxonomy): Bacteria > Eisenbacteria > RBG-16-71-46 > RBG-16-71-46 > RBG-16-71-46 > CAIXRL01. The sequence continues at coordinate 8,596 of JADLGX010000302.1, read as the reverse complement.
AAGGCCAGCGCCAGCGTGATCGACCTCGACGCCGAGCGCCATCGGCGCAGGGGATAGCGGCTACCCGCTGGTGGTCTTCTCCGCGACCCCTGCGCCAGGTGTGCCCCCCGTGTGCCCCTAGTGTGACCGACGCGGCATCACGCCGTGCTCGTGATGGACGCGATGGACGCCATGGACACGAAGCCCGCGAAGCGCTCGAACAGCGTCCCCGTCGCTGTGCCCGCTTCGCGCCAGGGCAATCTGCTTCAGTGGGTCATGAAGGACTTGAACCTTCAGCCAACGGATTAAGAGTCCCGGCTCCAAGACGCTCCTGCGACGGCCTGCGTCCAAGTGCGGAACCTCTTTGACTCCCGTATCTTGAGGTCCGCACGAGGCCGCAGCAAACGGACCAAGAAATCGGTTGTAAGACAACTCCAAGACAGCTCACCGAACGGCGTCTTCTCTACCAGTCGGAGTGAAGATCAGGTGGTCGCCGTCGATCTCGGCCCTCCACGGGAAGGTGTCCGGCACGCAGTTCTCGGCCGCGACGAACTCGGGCCACGATGCCGGGAGCAGCTTGGACTCCCAACCCGGATAGGACCGGAAGTACGTCTCGACGTCTTCGACCGCGATCCGCACGGCTATCGGGTAGCCAGGCACTTGCAGTCCAACACATTCGCTCAGCACGGACCAGAAACCCCGCTTCATGATTCCACGCTTGCTCTGGAGCATGCCCGCGAGCGCTAGCAGACCATTCGGGTTCGGGTCGCCCGGTTGGGGAACACCATCCGTGCCGGGCTCCCCGTAGAACCAGACACGTCGAACGAGTTGCTTGTCCGGATAGCGAGCGCCTTCGCCTTCTCTGTAGTGGTCCTTCAGGTCGAGGTCGGCGATGGCATGTCGCAAGTCAACGTACATGTCGCGAAGGACCGCCTTCACTGCCAAGACGGACCGCAACTCGTTGCTCTCGACGACCACCTGGGCATGATACCTGGCCGAAGTCGGCGGTGCAGCGCCATCCGAGCGAGCCCGGTTTGCCGCCACGGCTGCCACCAAAGGGGGGACTTGCGCCGTTTTTCCGGTCTCTTGACTGAGCTGCCGCAGAGTGTAAGCTTCTTGCCTCGTCTGGGAGAGACGCTAGCGTCTCGTGTGGAGCCCCAGGGCTCTACCCCAGACGAAAGTCTTTTTGTGCCATGTATCTTTGCTACCTCGATGAGTCTGGCACGCCCGAACCGGGGGGCACCAGCCACTTCGTGCTGCTCGGAATGGCCTTGCCGGCCACTTCCTGGAAACGCAGAGACGCCGAGGTTTCGGCCCTCAAGACCAAGCATCGTTTGAGCCGCGAGGAGGTTCACACGGCATGGATGCTCCGTCGCTACCCGGAGCAGGAGAGGATCGCGGACTTCACCGCTCTCGACGATGCTGCCCGTCGAGCTGCGGTGAGGACTGAGCGGAAGGCCGATCTCGCAAAGGCATCGCTCCGTGGCCCAAGCGCCGTCAAGAACCGCCTTCGCGACTACAAGAAGACCGAAGCCTACGTTCACCTGACCTTCGGTGAGCGTCTCGCGTTGGTCCGCGATCTGGCTGATGCAATCGGCACCTGGAATGACGTCGTGATCTTCGCTGACTCCGGGATGAAGTCTGCCCATCACGGCGCCCCGAAGCGCCTCTTCTCCTTTGCGTTCGAGCAAGTCGTGACCCGCTTTCATCACTACCTGACGGCGGTCGGTGGTGGGGTCGTCGGGTTGATGGTGCAAGACAACAACCCCACTGCTGCCGACCACCTCACGACGCTCATGCGCGACTTCCACGACTCGGGCACCAAGTGGGCGAGCATCGACCGGATCGTGGAAACCCCGCTGTTCGTCGATAGCCGTCTAACTGCGATGGTTCAGCTTGCCGACCTCTGCTCGTTCGCCGTGCGAAGGTTCTTCGAGAATGGAGAGACAGATCTCTTCGACCGAATCTACGGACGATTCGACAGGACGGGTAGCAAGCTCGTGGGTCTCAGGCACTACACGGGGAAGACTCCCTGCCAGTGCAAGGTTTGCGTGGATCACGGGCGATAAGGGACACGTCCGCCCAGGATAACCGGCCTACCCGACATCAAGCTCCAGCACGACCGGCCCGTGGTCGCTCACCGTGCGGACCACCCCTTCGTTGATGGTCTGGCAGGACTGGACCCGTGGTGCCCAGCTCTCGCTCACGAAGAAGTGGTCGTCCTGGTACTTCTCCTTCGCCTGCCTGCCCCAGAAGCTCCACCCCTCCTTCCCATCCTTACAGCAGGGTTCGCAGAACCCAGCCGTACCCATCGCTTCGAAGAACCTGGCGTACATCCCGCCGAACTTCCTGGCGCAGTTGAAGTCCCCGCCGAAAACAGCCGGGCTTCGAGCGAACTCTGAGCGGGCGAGTTCGACGATTCGAGGCAGGTCTTCCTTCTGGTTGTCGTCGGGGTAGACGTGGAAACTGGCGACCGTGAGGGGTCCCGCTGGCGTGTCCACGGTGGCCGTCGCGACGTAGGTCAAGCCGCTCACTGTCACCGTCGGGCCGGGGCCTGCCCCCAAATGTTTGGCAACCAAGACGGCCGTTCCGGAGTCGTGGTCCGGCAGGGGCGGGCAAAGGAAGATAGAGAACAATTCTTCCATCGCCCGGAGCTTCGGAACCAGCGCTTCTTGGACGAACGCCACGTCTGGCTTCAGGTCTTGCAGGACGTAGTCCCAGGCCTTGTCGTGGTGCTCGCGATACTGCCTGGGGCCGCAGCCCATGTTCCAGGTGATGATGCGCATGACGTCCGGCGGTGTCATTGGATCACCAGCCCATCCCCCGCTGCCCGGTCGGCTTGTTCTTCGTGATGCTCTTCCAGATGGCGTCGCCCCTGGGGTTCTTCGAAGCGTACACGAGGTAGTAGAGCGGCAGGTTCTTGTTGTTCTTGATTGGCTCGGACGGCACCGACATGCTGCCGTATCCCAAGGATGACAACTGCTCCTTGAACAACTCGATCAGCCGGCCGATGTCCTTCATCGACGTGAACGTCGTCATCCACGAATCAGTGCCGAGGGCTTCGGTGAGCCACTGCCTTGTGTTCTCGTTCTGTTTTACGTTGCGCTTGATGTCCCCTGTCGGGAAGTGGATGATCAGGTCCATCCTTGGCAGCCTTCCGAGGCGCTCCAACGTCCGGAATTTCAGGGCGCTCAAGGCGAACGGGTCAACGAGGGCGATGTTCAACCCGTATTCCGGGATCTGGGATGCTATCTTGTCGATGTTCGCGTTCGAGTCGCCGGGGATGATCTTCACACGAGCAGCGTCCGAGGCCGTCCGAGCCTGGAGAGCTGCCACGTTCGCCGGTTCCCGGTCGGCGAAGACTAACTTGCTGAACGGTGCTTCTCGGTGCTGGAGGGCGATGAGGGGACTACCGGGATGGATATCTCCCGTGTCGCGCACTCGCACCATCCCAGGACCCGCGAAGATGTCGATGAACGCGGCCCCACCTTTGCCTGGCCCGAGGAACTTCTTCCGGACCGACCTAGTGGCGCCGATGTACTGCCGCAGGTAGTGGTGCTTGTCCGTCGCCCAGATCCCGACGCACTGGACGGGCAGACCGTCAGGGCCGGGATTCGTACAGTTCCCGTTGTCTAGCTTGGGTCCGCCTCCCGTGCACTCGGTTCGCTTGGTCACCGTGGCCCCGCCCGTCCTTGCTCACTCGGCAAAGGCCGAAGGCATCTCGTCCCACGTCCGTCCGTCGAGCACTCGACCTGCCAGCTTCTTCCTGGTCCCGCCCCATTGCTTGAAGAAGAACGGCACGTCGGCCAGAGCACACTGGTCCCGGATCGACCGGACCCACGCTGGGTCCATTGGTCGGGCGTGGTGACCGCTCTCCCCGCCGACGATGACCCAGTGGATGCCCGAGAGCTGGAGATCCTCGATAGGCCCGAGCAAAGGCTCGACGCTCAAGAAGCGAACCGCTGCCTTCACCTTCCTGAGGTCGCCAATACGGCTCGTGTACTTCTGGTTCTCGACGCTCACCCCGAGCCAGGCGTTGGGCGGTAGCTTGAAGCTGGAGCAGACCTCGACCATGCGCTCCGACCGTTTGGTGAGGATCTGAAACTGGTGCTGCTCGGCACGACGGATCACGTCGAAGACCTTGACGATGTAGTCAGCGGGCACGTCCTCGTGGAACAGGTCCGACATACTGTTCACGAAGATCCGGCGGCTACCCCTCCATCGCAGTGGAAGCTCAAGGGCTTCGGGCACGAGTCGCAGATCGAAACCCTGCTCGAAGGGGTGGCCCGGGACCCCCCTGAACCTTTCGGCGAAGGTCTCGGCGTAACAGTGCTTGCAGCCGGGGGAGACCTTCGTGCAGCCACGCACGGGGTTCCAGGTCGCGTCGGTCCACTCGATGGTGCTGCCGTCGGACATTTTGGGCCTACGATACACCGAGGCCATGGCGGTTGCTGGAAGAACGCTGACGTTTCTCGGGCCGGCCAAAGCTGACCGCAGGAGGGCTCATTGGACAACGTGAATGACCGCGCATCCTTCGTCCGGCAGTGGCTGTATCACCTCAAGCGGGCAGCGATCGTGAAGGGGTACGGCGTGTATGGCGCCAAGCATCCTCCGATGCCCAATCCAATCATCGATAGCCACGTTCCGGCGCTCCTTGTTCTCCAAACGATGGAGCTGTTTCACGAGGCTTTGAAGGTCTACTTGGCGGAGAATCCCCCGGCCGGCGGGTACAAGCGAACGCTCGGCGGCCGCGCACGGGTTGCAGCGGCCGAAGGTTCCTTTCGCACTGGAGAGGAGGTTCTCCGGTTGGTCGATGCGCGAAACGAAGTGGCTCACGAGAACAAATTGGCTACGTGGGAGCAGGTTGGAGTCGTGCTCCAAGTGGTCCACGAGGAGCTGCGGCACCTCGGTTTCGAGGTTGGCGACCAACCAAACTACAGCGTGGCGGCGACGCTCCAACGCATCGACTGCCCGCACTGCGCTATCCACCAGAAAGGTGTTGTCAAGCTCATGAAGGGCGACGCGGAGATCGAGGTCGTCAGCGGGTGGGAAGTCAAGGTTGGGGCGACAGTTGATCACTAGAGACCGATGAGATTTGATCGCGTCTCTGGACGACGAGCGTAGTCAGCCCTTCCTGAGCGCCAGCAACCACCCCCGCTCGGACGCCGTGAGCCCTTTCCGATCCGCTCCGAGCAGCACGAACAGCGTGGATAGCCCGTCCCAGTCCGTGGGCTCGCCGTACTTCCCCTTCACCGGTCGAGCGGGCACGGCTCGCCGGAACTCCTCGACAAGGTCGCTGCTCTTCCGAGCGTTGCACTTGTTGCACGACGTGACGAAGTTCGACTCGTCGTCGGCACCTCCACGGGCGAACGCTTCGACATGATCGACGACTGCTCCCAGGTGGTCGAGCAGCGGCGCTCGATCTCGTCGCCAACGGAGATCGTGATACGCAAGCGGTCCCTGATGCCCACGATCCCGAGCAAGCAGCTCCAGGAGCTTCAAGGCCGGTGCGAATACGACGGGTCGATGGCACCATCGGCAGAGCCAACGATCACGCCGGAACACGCGGACCTGAAGGTCGTAGGACAGAACGGTTCTTCGACGTGAGAGTGAGGAATTCGCCACGACCGCGTCTACTTCACTCGTGAAACTTCAGCGTGAAGGCGACCAGCCATGCGGACGGCGCCCCTGACGATCTGTTCCGCCACCTGCTTCGTTGGCACCCGCTCGGAATGAACGACCTGGTTTCGAAGGCCTTGCCACTCCCGCAACTGGCGAACATCATCCGGGTCCAGGAAGCTCAATTCGTCGGCCACTCCGAGCAACTCGCGAAATGGCGCACCGGCCCGCCCGCTCTTCTCGCCAATGAGCGACCGCAAGCGAATCTCCACCAATGACAACGCCGCGACCACCGCAGCTCGGTACGCTCTGACCTGAAGAAGTCGTATCGGCTCCTGCGCCAGAACGTCGCCCTTCGCCATGCTTGCGAAGAACTCGTCCACCTTGCTCAAGAAGTCGGGATCGCTCAGCCCGCCTGCCGTGGCGGCCGGTCGTTCGATCAACCTGTATGCCTCGACCGCTTGATCACGGGTGTCGCCTCCCTCATGGATAACCAGGAGGCGACGTCGCTTCCTTACTGCCACCAGCGCTTCCACGGCCGTCCATTTCGACGAAGCATCCACCACGACGATATCTGAGCGTTCGATGAGGGCGTCGAGCTTGGCTGCCACGACATCGCCGGGCGTGAGAACGTCGGCCGATGTGAGCGGGACGAAGCCGTGCTTTTCAGCAAGCGGGAAGACCGTCTCCTTGTACAGCGATTGAAGCGAGGCGGGGACCGCGAAAAAGCACAGGCTCGTCGCAGATTCCCAGGGCAGAACAAGCTGTTCAAGTGGACGTTCGGTGGTGACGGCGCTGGCTCGAAGAAGGTTCGGGAGCCAGTATTCACGGAGTTCCGTAAAGGCAGCCGCTAAGACCTTGCCACGGTCTGAGCCCGGAAGATTGATGACCTTTACGCCTCGTCGCTCGAACCTGCGGACGACCTGAGACTTCTCACCGACAGTGAGAGCGAACGCCGGACGCTTCAAGCTTCCGAGGCGATCCTTGATCACCTGCCAGATCGATCGGAAATCCGGGTCTTCTAGACTGTACCCGATGAAGAGTGGAGTCTTCGAAATGAGGAGGTTGGCGATGAACGTGGCCACGACGGCATGCCGTTCGGTGAACGCATCGTAGTCTTCCTCCGTGACGACCAACGAGTTGGGATGGTGCAGGTCCCCGTGAAACTTCAGCAGGGTCACGCCGGGGACCGTGGTCCTTACAGCCAGCGACGCACCGTCAACGATGGGCCGGCAGTACCACGGGGACCGCTGATAACCAGCCTCCAGCAAGAGATCGAAATTGGTCGTGCAGACAAGATCGAAACCAAGCTGACAGAACGCCTCGTGTGCTGGACCCGGCCGAGCCTGACCTACGAACAGGGCCTTCGACAGCTCCTCCACCAACCTTGTTCGCGTGAACTCTTGGCCGAATGCGGAGAGTGCATCAACGGCCGTCGTGTACGTGAAGTCAGGAATCGATCCCGCAATCTCCCGCCCCAGGTCGTCCCACAACGGCATCTGCTGACCGCGAGGGAGCGTGGCGTTCCTGGAGAAGCCGGCCCCGACGAACGGAACGCAAGCGCCAGCGACAATGTCGTCCAGCAGAGGCTTGGGAAAATGCTTTAGATAGGAGGTGGCCACGATCTCATGAAAGCAACGCCTGGTACTGCCGCTGGACCGACTCGAACTTCCGGCTGAGATCCTCAACGACCTTGAGCGCCCTCGGGAATCCAACGGCCAAGGCGGCTTTCTTCAGGTCCGACTCGGATCCGCCACCGCCACCAGGGAACACCTGGAACACCGGCGTCTTTGGCTTCGGACCCGGCTTGGTCTTGGTCTTCTTGGAGCCGCCCTTGCGCTTCTTGTCGTAAGCCCGCGTTTGGTAGACCGAGGAAATCGTGAACTTCACGCCCTTCTTCTTGCCCAGCTCGACGACATCATTCGCCGACTTGCCGGGATGCTGCCGGATGAAGTCCGAGGCCGAGCCCTTGCTGCCCTTCTTCTTGGGAGACGCCTTGCCCTTGGCCGAAGTCTTCTTCCCTCCTCCAGCCTTCGCCTTCGAGCGAATCTTGTACACGTAGGTCTCCGAGAGACCCTTGATGCCAGCGGCCTTTGCTTTCTCCACGGCTTCGGCAGCAGGAAGATCGCGAGGGAGGCTCAAGATGAATCCGGTCTTGGTGGGTTTCTTGGTTGCCTTCTTGGTGGCCATCGGGATCTCCAATCTGTGCGACCCGCCCCTAACCGGGCGAGCATAGACACATCAAGGCGCTCAGTTCCAGGGGCGGTGGGCTCGGTGTTCCGGGGGCAGTGGCGGCCTCGGAGCCCCTGGACTACGCCCTCGGGTCATGCCCGGCGACGAGGTCAACCATGAACCGGAAGCGCATTCGCATCCTCGTTGAGGTTGGCATCCTCGCGGTCTGCGGTGCCCTGCTCTGGGTTGCCGGCGGTCTGCGGGCTGAGCCACCAGGCTCCCACGACGAGCTGGCTCTGTGGCCCGTCCTTGCACTTCTGCTTTTCGTGGTTCCGCTCGCATTCGTGATTCAGGCCGTCCGACGAAAGCCTGCTTGGCAACCCTTGCCGCCGCTCGCTCCCAAGCCGCTTGCAGTCCTGGACACTCTGCTTGTGTGCTGCACCTGTCTGTACACGCTGGCGACCATGCACGAGGGCCAAGGCGTCGTGCTGGTTGTTTGCGGAGTTGGCGCCATGCTGATCATGCTTCCGCACGCACGCGGGGGATTGCACGTGTCGGTCAGCGAGCTGCTAGCGTTCTATACTGGCATCTCCCTGCTTGATGTCGTCACGGGGAAAGCACCGCACGAGCGCCTCCATCCGACACATGCTCATGACGGAGAGTGGGAGGCCCAGCTCTACTCTGTTCGCGGTTTTGGTGACCTAGTGCTGCGTCCCAGAAGTAACGATCGCTGAGTGCGATTCCATGGAAATAACCAACGAAGTCCGTCCGTTCTCCGCGTGGGCCCAGTTGGACGCTGGAGGAACCACGCGGAGGTGGACGGATG